>DATMBT010000127.1:0-5927 GCA_035559475.1 Gemmatimonadaceae bacterium | reverse complement strand
TCATCCGATGGAAGTCACAGCGGCCACAACCTACGACCGGCCGCGTCAGGCGGATAGTCGCAAAAAGGGCCAGACCCCGATCGGCCTGCAATCGGGGTCTGACCAGTCAATTTCAGTAGCGCATGTTCATGCCGAGCCGGAGCGAGCGCGCCGTCATGCGATAGTACTGCGCATCCCCGAACTCACTTTCGGACACTACGTCACGGGCATCGCTGAGATTCCTGGCATCGAAACGCACCTCGTATCGCTCGGCGCGCCAACCGATCCCGGCGTCCCACGTCGAGTAGGCGTCTACCAGCGCCGTGTTCCTCTTGTTCAGGTATCGATCACCGACGTAGTTGGCTCCGAGGTTGGCGATGAAGCCGCGATCCGGCGACAGGGTAAGACCGACTGACGCCAGATGCTGCGGGGACATTTCGAACCGGTTCCCACCCAGTTGTGTCAGCTCGCCGTCAAAATCCTGCACGAAGTCCTTGAACTTGCCGTCGTGGAAGCTGTACGTCGCGCGAGCGAACATCGATTTCGGAAGCTCGTAGTCCGCCGCGATCTCGACGCCCTTGAAGCTCGTTTTCCCGGCGTTGATCAGCGCCGGAAGGTTGTTGACGATCGTGGAGGTGACGAGGTTCTCGAAGTCCATGTCGAACACGCTCGCATCGATGTCGAGCCGGCCTTCCATCGTGCGAAACTTGAGCCCCGCTTCGAGCGCGGTCGATGTCTCCGGCTCCAGCACGCCTTCGTTCTCGGCGAGGCCGAAATCGAACGCAGCCGGCTTGAATGTGTCCCGATAACTCACGAACGCACGCAGATGGTTCGCTTCCTGTTCCCAGATTCCATAAGAAGCACCGATGCTGCCGCTGAAGGTCGAGTGCGAGACTTCTTCACCCTCTCCGCGCTTTTCGTTCGTGTTGTTCAGTCGCAGGCCCACGTCCCCGCTGAATCGTGACGTGGGGCGCCATTCAAGGGAGCCGTAGAGGCCGAAGAAGGCTCGTTCGTCCTCCGAGTCGAGGTTCAGGTTCGACGGCTCGGTGACATTTGCTCGCGTCGCGCCATCGAGTGGCGCGGTGTATGAGAACGTTGCTCCTTTGCCCTCGCCCTGCGCGATGAGCGCGTCCGCTCCCGCCATTGTCCGCAATTTCGATTCGCCACCCCAGAGCAGGTGTGTATCGACATAGATGTCGTTGATTTCGATCTCTTCCTTGAAGCCGCTGGCATTGTCGGCCACGTTTTCGATGGCGGTGAGAAACCCACGGAAAATGTTCTGGGTGGAGTGCGCGAGGGATGCGGTGGTGCCCCATATCCCATTCAGGAGCGTGCTCTCCCAGCCCGCCGCAACCTGGAACCGGTCCTCGTTGAGGTAAGCGCCGTTCGGGTTGTGATTCGCGTCAAGCGGAACCGCCGAGGAGAGTTCTGGTCCCTCGCGCGGGTGCGGACTCGCGGGATCCTGACGCAGGATGTTCACGTCGGCGGAGATGTAGCCGCCACCTGGCGCCGAAGTGCGAAAGAGGAGGTGCGTCTTTGAGAAGGCGGTGTTGTCGTCCTTGAAGCCGGAGTGATCGAAGTCGCCACTCATTCGTGAATGCCAGGACCCCAGAGGGGTCGCAAAGTCGAGGCCGACGCCGCCACTCCCGTAAGTGCCGCCGTACGCTTCGACGCCACGCGTCGATTCGGCTGCACTGCGATGTACGACGTGAATGACGCCCACAAACGAGGTGGCGCCATACGTCACGGGCGCCGGTCCGCGCAGGATCTCGATGCGCTCCACGTCGCGCAGGCTCGCTGACGCTATCGCCGGGTTCAGGGCGCCGCCCCAGGGGACGTTGTCAACCACGAGCAGGAACGCGTCGAACTCACGCAGTCCCCAGAACTCCGGAACGGCGCTGGCGGGACCGCCATCGCCTCCGGGGGCAATCGACAGGCCCGCCGCAAGCTGCAGTGCCTCCTGCAGCGAGCGCGCGCCACGAGCGCGAAGGTTCGCGCCGGTGATGACCTCGATGGACGCCGGGACGTCATGCGGCGCCTCGGGCCTGCGCGTGGCGATGACCTGGACCGGCTTCAGGACGGGTGGGGACTTCGCTGATGAGTCCTGCGCTCCTGCTGATGACACCATGGTGAGCAGCGCCAGCAGGCCGCCTAACGAAACTCCAGGGGACTGCACGACGCACTTCCGGATACGGCCCATGAGTTGCGATCTCCGTTGCGTGTTTGCGTGAATGGTCAGGCGGACTCAGTGCTCGGAGGGACTTCGCCTGTTGCGACGCCGTCAGATCGACCGCATCGCTGTCCATTCAGGCCGCGGGAGGGGCCGTCGCAAACGGGAGAAGGAGATCGCGCACCCACGGCAGGACCTCTCGCCGCAGGCGCAGTGCGTCACGGTGCTTGATGCACCGCGACGCCTCCACGCCGCACTCACCGGCGAGCAAGTCAGAACTGTCGTCTCCGCACCACTCATTCGGGTATGTTGCCTCGTGCGGTCCACCTCGCGACTGCGTCGAGTGGGACGCGTGCAGCGCATCCGTCCCGGGCGGATTCACGGCATCCGGAACACTCGCTCCCGGTATGCAGACGGTGTCGCCCCGAACGGTGACTGGCCAAAGGAAGGCCAGGCACATGATCACGCCGAACAAGGGGAGCCGCTTGAGGGGCATGTCGCAGGGAAAATGGTGGCTGATCTGTAACGCCGGACACCCGTCGGAGGTTGAGGGCTCCCATGTTCATTTGGGGCCGGCCACCTCAAGCTGAGATATTCTTGATTCTATTTCTGGATGCCCCGCGCACCGGACGGTACGTTCGTGGCAATGCACCAGCCCGCTGATCGAGGACTCCTATCGTGAAACGCCGCGATCTACTCCGCGCCGCCGGCGCGGCAACGGCCCTCTCCCTGCTCCCTGGGCGCGCCGAGGCCGCATGGGCCCGTGTACTCTCAGGGTACCGCGTGGCCGCAGGGCTCACGCCGGCGCAGCGCGCGTTGGTCACGGCTATCGCCGACGTGATCATTCCGCGCACCGACACGCCCGGCGCTTCTGACGTCGGCGTCACCGATTGGGTAGACCTCATCGTCGCTGAGTACTACTCGGCGGACGTGCGGACTCCGTTCGTCGAGGGCCTCGACGCGATTGATGCGCAGGTGCGTTCATCTCGCGGCCGCGCGTTCGCCGACCTCGGGGCGGAAGCGCAGAGTGAAGTCGTTGCGAGTCTCGATGCCCCGGCCGATCGGCGGACTCCCGAGGCGCGAGCGTACGCCCGTCTCAAGTCGCTGGTGGTGCACGGCTACTTCACGAGCGAACGTGTCCAGCGGGACGTGCTTCACTCGCAGATGTTTCACGATCGCTTTCAGGGCTCGGCCGACATGCCGACAAGGCGGACGCCATGACCCAGCGCGAGACGTACGACGCGATCGTCGTCGGGTCCGGAATCTCCGGCGGCTGGGCGGCGAAGGAACTGACCGAGCGCGGGCTGCGCACCCTGGTGCTCGAAGCAGGCGGACCGATTACTGCGGCAGACTTCGTAGAACACGTGCCTGCGCACCAGATGAAGTTCCGCGGCTATGGCGATCCGGAGGTGATGCGGCGCGATCACCCGATCCAGCGCGAGTGCTACGCCTGCGACGAAGTCGGTCACAAGTTTTTCGTGAACGACAACGACAACCCGTACACCACGCCTGACGACGCGCCATTCCGCTTCTTCCGCGGGCGACAGGTTGGCGGTCGATCGATCACGTGGGGACGCCAGGTCTATCGCTGGAGTGACCTCGACTTCGAGGCCAACGCGAAAGACGGCAACGGCAACGACTGGCCGGTGCGCTACGCCGACATTGCGCCCTGGTACTCACACGTCGAGAAGTTCATCGGTATTACCGGCGCGCCGGAGAACCTCCCGCAACTGCCCGACGGTGAGTTCCTGCCGCCGATGGAAATGACGGTGGTCGAGCGTCACGCCCGTGAGAAAATCCTCGCGGCGTTCGGCGGCGAGCGCGTGATGACGATCGGCCGCGCGGCGATCCTCACCCAGGCTCATAACGGGCGCGCGGCGTGTCATTACTGCGGCCCGTGCGAGCGCGGCTGCGCCACGTTCTCGTACTTCAATAGTATCGGATCGACTTTGCCGGCGGCGCAGGCCACCGGCCGCCTGACGTTGCGACCGAACAGTGTCGTGGCCGAGGTGCTCTACGATCCAGCGACGTCTCGGGCACGCGGGGTGCGCGTGATCGACGCGCTCACGATGCAGGACGTCGAGTACAACGCGCGCGTCGTCTTCCTTTGCGCGTCTACCATCGAATCCGTGCGACTGTTGCTCAACTCGAAGAGCTCGACGTTCCCCGAAGGTCTGGGCAACTCGAGCGGCACGCTCGGTCGCTACCTGATGGACCATCACTATGGGTCGGGCGCGTCAGGCGACATGCCCGGCTTCCTGGACAAGCGCACAATCGGCTCGCGCCCGAACGGGATCTACATCGCGCGCTTCCGCAACGTGAAGACGCCGCACAAGGACTTCCTCCGCGGTTACGGCATGCAGGGCGGTTCGAGCCGATCGGGGTGGGGACGCGGCGGCGGCATGCCCGGCTACGGCGAATCATTCAAGCGCGAGCTCATCGACGGGCTCGGAGGCTGGCGACTGTCGGCGTCTGGATGGGGAGAGACGCTGCCGCATCCCGACAATCGCATCACGCTCAATCCCACCGTGAAGGACAAGTGGGGCATTCCCGCCGCGCATCTCGACGTGCGGTGGCGCGACAACGAGAAAGCGATGGACGCCGATATGCAGGTTGGTGTCGCGGAGATGCTCGAAGCCGCCGGCTGCACCAACGTGCGCACGCACGGATCGCGCAATCCGCCGGGCCATTGCATCCACGAGATGGGTGGCGCGCGCATGAGCCGCACGCCGGCTGAAGGTGTGCTCAACCAGTGGAATCAGTCGTGGGATGTGAAGAACCTCTTCGTCACTGATGGCGCAGCGATGGCGAGTTGCGCATGCCAGAATCCGAGCATCACCTACATGGCGTTCACGGCGCGGGCAGTGGCGCACGCAGTGGACGAGATCAATCGGGGAGCATTGTAAGGCGCCGGTCGCTCAAAGCCGATAGACGGTGATCGCCGTGTCGTCGAAGACTCGGCGCAGGCTTCCCCTGGGGATTTCGTGCGTCGCTTCGTGCTCGACCGCCAGCACGCGCGCGAATCGGCTTGCCGTCCAGTGCTCGATCACCCGATCGAGCATCCGGGAGCCGTAGGGCGGATCGGCGAACGCCAGGTCGTACGCGCCCTCGCGAAGGGCCGCCGCGAACGGAAGCGCATCCTTCTTGAAGATCCGCGACCGGTCCTTCATCCGAAGCGCGACGACGTTGGCCTTGAGCGCGTGGAGGCTTGCTGGTCGGGTCTCGACGAAGTCGCATC
Organism: Gemmatimonadaceae bacterium; assembly: GCA_035559475.1. Taxonomy (GTDB): domain Bacteria; phylum Gemmatimonadota; class Gemmatimonadetes; order Gemmatimonadales; family Gemmatimonadaceae; genus JABWBJ01. The sequence continues at coordinate 540 of DATMBT010000127.1, read as the reverse complement.
GCCTCGCGCCTCTCGAGAGGGCCTCGAGGCCCACTGCCCCCGTCCCGGCAAACAGGTCGAGCACGCTCGCGCCCTTCACATCAGGGGCGAGGAGGTCGAGCAGGGCAGCGCGCACGTGTTCCGCCGTGGGGCGCACGCGGAAGTCGTTAGGCGACATGAGGTCGCGACCCGCGAATTTTCCGCCCACAATCCTCATCGGAACCGCCTCACGTCGGGATTCTCCGGGTCGAGATCTGGATCGGACGTGCAGCCTGGTACGTCAAAGCTGGGTGAAGGTGCAGGTTCGTGCTGCCAGGTGTCGATTGCTGGCCAATGGTTGCGGTGAGCCGTACGTTTGATCGGTTATGGCATGGAGATCAAGACCACGGCATCGCTTTGGGCCCACGATCGGTAGATTGATTCCATGATCATCATTGGATTGACAGGCAGGAACGCGGCCGGCAAGACCACCGCGGGTGAAACGTTAGGCGGGCGCGGCTTTTCGTACCTGTCGCTGTCGGACGTGATCCGTGAGGAGGCGAAAGCCCGCGGGCTTTCGCC
>DATMBT010000126.1:0-3309 GCA_035559475.1 Gemmatimonadaceae bacterium | reverse complement strand
CCCCGGCAGCGCACGCGTGACGTCAGCGCCATGAGCCTGCACTCCCCTCACGCGCACTGTCCGCGACCCGGGCTGAACAACCAGTGCATCCCCCACCCCTACCGAACCCTGCCATACGGTTCCGGTCACGACGGTCCCCGTACCCCGTATCGTGAACGCCCGGTCAATCGGCATCCGGAAAACGTCCCCGCTCTCCCGCACGGGAATCGACGCGATCGCAGCGCCTAACGCGGATCGAAGGTCGCCGAGGCCGGCACCCGTCGTGGCGGATGTCCGGATGACCGGCGCGCCTTCCAGCGGCGTGTCGCGCACGACGTCGAGCAGGTCGGCCGTGACGAGGTCGATCCATTCCTCGCTCGCGAGGTCGCACTTGGTCAGCGCGATCACGCCGGTCCGCGTGCCAAGGAGCGTGAGGATAGAAAGGTGTTCCAGCGTCTGCGGCATGACCCCTTCGTCTGCCGCCACGACCAGCAGGGCAACGTCGATGCCCGTGGCGCCAGCGACCATGGTCCGCACGAACGCCTCGTGGCCGGGAACGTCCACCACGCCCACGGTGCCGACATTGTCGAGCGTGAGGGGCGCAAATCCAAGCTCAATCGTTATGCCCCGGCGCTTCTCTTCGGGCAGGCGGTCGGTGTTCACGCCCGTGAGGGCGTGCACCAACGTCGTCTTGCCGTGATCGATGTGTCCCGCGGTCCCGATGATCATGCCGGCCGGCGAAGGCGAGCCTCCCAGCCGTCGAGGGCGCGGAGGCTGCGGCCGTCGGACATGTGGTGGTGGAGAAACTCGCGCAGCAGGCGGAGGTGCGCACGGCGCGCGAGGTCGGTCAACGACGATACCTGCTCGTTCGCGAGCCACGTCGAGATCGCGGCCCGGGCATCGGCGGGAAGGTCGCGACCGATCGGCAGCGTTCGCACGCACTTCGCGCACACCACCCCGCCCCCCTGGTGGCTGAATGGCGCGGCACGGTCGGCGGCCAGTTCCACGCCGCAGGCGCTGCAGCGGTCGAGTGTGGGGCCGAAGCCTAACGCGGCGACGTAGCGCCAGGCGCCGGCCAGTGCCGACTCCGTCGAGGTACCCGGTGGCGCGTGTGAAATCTCGTCGAGCGACCGGCCGAGCACGTCGAACGCCTCATCGTGCGGATCAGGGTCCGGGTGGGCAAACCTGAGCCCCAGTTCCGCGATTACCGAGGCGCCAGCAAAGCGGTCCAGGTCCGCGGCGAGACTCATCCGACTGCGCGTGAGGTCGAAACCGGTCAGGTTGGAAAGCTCACGACCGGGCTTCATCGTGAACTGCGCGACCCCGCTGGCGAACAGGTCGAGCGACGAACCGAACTTGTTGCGAGGCTTCCGTGCCCCGCGCGCGAGCACGGATTGCAGACCGTGGTCGCGGGTCGCCAGCCGCACGATACGCGACGACTCGAGGTAATCCTGCACGTGCAGGACTATGGCATCGGTCGAGACCAGGGTCATGCGGAACGGGTTCTGTTCACCTCCGAAGGCTCGCGGCGCGCATGCCGATCGTCAACGACCGTCCGGCTGCCGGATAGTTCACGATTTCCTCGTAGTTCGAGCCAAACAGGTTCTCCACACGCACCAGCAGGTCGAGCCGGGCGCGCGTCCAACCGAACGAAAGCGGACGGACGAAGCCGAGGTCTACGCGTGTCCAGGAGGGGAGGACCACCGGGGTGGCCGGGAACGTCGCGAAATCACGGTCGTCGCGCTCGCCGGTGTATGTGACCGCCATGTCCAGCGTCGTCCCACCGGAGAAGTCGAGCGCAACGGTACCGGTAGACAGGACACTCGGCCTCCGCAGCAGGCGATTGCCCTCGACAAAGGTGGCGTCGTCTCCGGTCTGGAGGCCGGCGTCATCAACACGGGTGCGCAGCAGCGTGGTGGTGGCGCCGACCCTGACGAGTGATGACAGCCGCGCCGTGGCCTCGAGCTCGAGCCCGCGCGCGGACGCGGCGGCAACATTGAAGTAATTCGGCTGGTCTGGCGACAGGAACGCGTACTGGATCATGTCGCGGAACCGCTGGTCAAACCATGTCGCGGCCATCGTCAGGCGTCCACCGTTGGCAACCTGGCGCACGCCTGCTTCCCAGCTTTGCGAACGTTCGGGATCCAGGTCCGGGTTCCCCGTTGAGAATGCGGTGTTGAACGATTCGAAGAACGTCGGTGCCTTGAACGCGCTCCCGGCGGTTATGCGGACGGTTCCCCCGGACCAGGCGCGCAGCGCCAGCCCCGCGCGCGCGGTGCGAAAAGACCCGAACGTGTTGTTCTCGTCGTAGCGGGCACCGGCAGTGATCGAGAGGGGTCCGTGTTCGGAGAGCCACTGCCCGTACACCGCGCCGTTCCGCCGATCTTCGTCGAAGTTGCTCCGCTCGAAGCTGTAGTTCGAGCTGTCGTTGCCCTTCTGCGCCTCACGAACCATTTCGCCGCCAATGGTCAACACGGACGTCGAGGAGACGAGCAGGTGTACCCTCGCGTCCGCCGAGCGCCGGCGCACGTTCATCAGGGCGTCGTAGTAGTAGAAGCCGAGGGTGTCGGCGGGACTGTCGGGTCGATCGTCATCCTTCCCTTCCATGTTGGTGGCCGTGAGTGACAGCTCGCCACGAAGGCGTTCGGTAAACGTCTGCGCGACCGTTGCCGACCCGATGAGACGCTGGTTGTCACGAAACGCGTTCCGATCCTCGACGTTGCCTGCGCCGTCCGTCGGAAAGTGGTACACGTCGTTCACTGCACGGGCACTCACCTCGAACCGCGTTGCGCTCGAGGGGAAGGCCTGCAGGGCGGCGCTGAGGACGTCGCGAGCATATTCGCTGTTGAAATCGAGCAGGCCGTCGCTACGCTCGCTCGCGGCACCCACGTGGACGTTCACCTGCTGCGAACCCAGTCCGACGTTGCCCCGGACCAGGCGGCGCCCGTAACTCCCCGCGGTCACTTCCGCATCCCCGGCCGGTGTGCGCCCGCGACGGGTGAAGATCTGCACCACACCGGTGACCGCGTCGGTTCCGTATAACACACTCGCCGGACCGCGCACCACCTCGATGCGGTCCACGTCGTCGACGGAGAGCCACGACAGGTCGATGGCGCCGCCGGGATCGTTGACCGGCGCACCATCCACCAGCACGCGGACGTAGTCGTTCTCACCGCCGCGCAGGAAGATCGAGGACTGCGCTCCTGGCCCGCCGCTTCGTGCGACCGATACCCCCGGCACGAGTCGCAGCAGTTCCGCGACATCGCGCACGCCGGTGCGCTCGATGCGCGCGCGATCGATCACGGTGGTGGCGCTGATGTTGGCGCCCGC
>DATMBT010000125.1:0-3611 GCA_035559475.1 Gemmatimonadaceae bacterium | reverse complement strand
AGGGTGATCGTGGCGACCTTACCGGCCGTGGAGGTCGAGGTTCCTGTGCCCGTCTCCGTGCAGGTCAGGCTGGTGAACTGCCAGCCGGCTGGATCGGCACCTTCGGTCACCGTGTAGGGTCCGGGCGGCACGTTGCTGAAGACCTGTGTGTTACTCAGGGTCGGATCGGCGTCATCGTCGAGACTGAACGCCCCACCAAGCGGCGCGGCGCCCGTGCTCGTGAAGCCGAAGTTCTGGGCGGCGTCCGGCACGGCATCCTTCACGATCGTGATCGTGCCCTGCTTGGTGTTGACGTACGTGCACGTCACAGCACCGCCGGCACCCAGGGTAATCGTGGCGACCTTACCGGACGTGGACGTCGAGGTCCCTGATCCGGTGGACGTACAGGTCAGGCTGGTGAACTGCCAGCCAGTGGGATCCGCACCTTCGGTGACGGAGTAGCTGCCCGCCACCACGTTGGTGAAGACTTGCGTGTTGCTCAGTGTCGGATCGGCGTCATCGTCGAGAGTGAACGCGCCACCCAGCGGCGCCGCGCCCGTGCTCGTGAAGCCGAAGTTCACGCCGGCGTCCGGCACGGCATCCTTGATGATCGTGATCGTCCCGCGGATGTCGAGCGGCAGCGACAGCGGCTCACATTTGCACTTGGCGGGGGTTTCAGGCGTCGTGCCAAGGCGGAAGCTGCCGCCCGCGCCGGTGGGGCAAACCCGTTCGGCGCCATCGATGTGATTCTGCCACCCAGCGCAGGCACTGATGGTCAGTGCGACTACATTCGGGTCGGGATCTCCGTCAACACAGGTCAGATTGTCCAGCAATCCAAGCGGCACGTCTACGGTGATGTTCGCCTGGACGTCGCCGCATTGATCGCCGTCGATGTTGGTCGAACCGTTCGAGCCGGCGACCAGGTTGTAATGGTTGCACTGCGCTCCGGTCAGCGCGTCCGCGCCTGACAACCCAACCCAGAGGCCCACATCATAGCGCTCCTGGGCGTGGTTGATGACCTGCGCCGAGCCATTGACGCTGACGAGGTCACCAGGAGAGCACAGAATCTTGCCGCCTGTGCTCGCCAGCGTCACGAACGCGCCGCCGTTGACTGAGTAAGTCGTGGCAGACGCAATGGCGATGTCCACGTCCTCGGACGTGCATTGCACGTCCCCGCTGTTGATGAAGCCGGCGTCGATGACGTCGTCGAGTAAGCACTGTCCAGGACCATTGGCTGGCACGCCACCCGCAAAGAGCGGGACTGTATCGACCTTGATTACATCTGAGTTCGTAATGTTGTCGTCGCCACTACAGGCGGCAGTGAGCGCTATCGCTGCCGTCGCCAGCAGGTAGCGCCACGTATTCCCCACTCGATTCCGTCCCATTGGATACCTCTGGTGCACGCCGGTTTGTTGACCGCTGCCTGAGTTCTGCCGCTGTGGCTCGTCCGTTCGGTGCCGAGTAAGCTGGTGAGACCAGCGGTCCAACACGGACTCGACCCGCCATCAGGCGAGCTTGCGGAGCGACACTGTAACAACGTCCGGTTAGGCGCCGGTTAGACCGCGGTAATGTTCCCGGGACGCAAGGCTCCGTTACAACGCTCACAATTCTGTTTCGCACACTTTGACTGGCGTTCCAGGCGGCGGAGAACGCGCTGTCCGCCAGCGAAACGTCATTCTCGCGGTCTCGACGGTATGTTTGCGCTTCCAGAAACTTGCAACTGATGGGAAAAGCGCTCCGCATACCGACGAAATCCGAAGTTCGAGACGTGGCCCGGCTGGCGGGGCCCATCGTTGTGGTGCAGGTCGGCTTGATGTTGATGGGCGTGGTCGACGCGGCCATCGTCGGCCGCTATTCCGCCCAGGGGCTGGCTGCGGTTGCGTTAGGCAACGTGTATTTCAACAGCATCGTGACGCTCGGCCACGGCACTCTTATGGCCCTGGATCCGCTCGTCTCGCAGGCCGTTGGTGCCAGGGACCAACCCGCGATCGAGCGGGCATTGCAGCGCGGTCTCGTCCTTTGCGTCGCGCTATCGATCCCGCTGGCTTTGCTCCTCCTGCCCGGCGAGCTGTTCTTCACGCCACTACGACAACCGGACGACGTGGTCCCGCTCGCAGCGGCCTACGCGAGGGCGTGCATTCCGGGTGTGTTGCCGTACCTGGCGTTCATCGCGCTTCGGCAGACCGTCCAGGCCTTCTCACTGGTTCGGCCCGTCGTGGTGGCGGTGGTCGTCGCGAACATCGCCAACGTGTTCCTCGACTGGGGCATGGTGTTCGGGAAGTTCGGGTTTCCGGCCATGGGGCCGGTTGGTTCCGGGTGGGCCACGACTATCTGCCGGTGGTTGATGGCGCTGCTGCTGCTCTGGGGGTGTCGTCACGCTCTTGTGCCGTTCCTGCGGCATTGGAGTCGCGAGGACCTGGCGCCGGCGCCGCTCTGGCGGATGATGCGGATCGGCTTCCCGATCGGGCTTCAGCTCTGGATCGAGTTCACCGCGTTCAGCGTGGCGCTGTTGCTGGTCGGTTTGTTAGGCACGTTGCCGCTGGCGGGACACCAGATCGCGCTGATGCTGGCGGCGCTCACCTACATGGTGCCGTTAGGCGTGTCGGCGGCGGCTGCCGTGCTCGTGGGCCACGCTGTCGGTCGCGGGGACCTGGAAGCCGCGCGGCGGGAGGCGAGTGCGGCGCTCGCCTGCGGGGTGGGATTCATGTCGGTCACGGCGCTGGTGCTCATTGGCTTCGCACCGTGGCTGGCGCGCGTGTTCACCGCGGATCCGGGCATCCTCGCCGTTGCCAGCGTCCTCATTCCCATCGCCGGCGTGTTCCAGGTGTTCGACGGCATCCAGGGTGTCTCGAGCGGCATTCTCCGTGGCGCCGGCGACACCAGGGTCCCGATGTGGGCCAACCTCGCCGGCTACTTCGCGGTAGGGCTTCCGCTGGGCGCCTGGCTCGGGCTCTCGTCAGGCTGGGGCCCACAGGGCATCTGGTGGGGACTGGTCGCCGGCCTGGCGTCGGTCGCCGCCTTGTTAGGCTGGCGCGTCCATGTGATTATCGGAGGCGAGTTGCAGCGGCTCCAGGGTTGAAGCGCGGCACCATCGCATCAACAGAGCGGAGGAAGGGCCGCACCACGGAGGCACAGTGAGTCGGTTTGTCGTTCTCGCCATTCTGGTCGCGATGTCGCCGCACGATGCTGCACGGGCGCAGGACAGTCGCACGTCGGTGGCCCTGACGGTGAGCCCGAGTTTCGTCAACTTCGAGGCGTTCGGAGGGACCTTCGGCGCCTTTGTCGGTGGCCTCGGCATCAGCCGCGACTTTTCCCACGTGCTCGGTGGTGAACTGTCCGGTTTCGTGCTGGCGCCGTTAGGTGGTGCATCCTCACAGCCCGAGTGCCCGGCGGAAACTCTGTGTGGGTCACGCTCCACGCCGAGCCTGTTGTCCGGACTGCTGGTGTCGGCGCTGTTCTATATCGGCGAGAGCGGATTCCAGGCTTCTGTGGGAGCTGGCGTCGCCGCGGCTTCCGGTGGAGAAGGACTCGAGCACACCACGAGTGCGGCGGGCAGCATTGGACTCGGCTGGACGCCACGACGGAGCACCGGACTGTCGCCGACAGTGGCGGTTCGTGTCGTTCAACTGGCG
>DATMBT010000124.1:0-2680 GCA_035559475.1 Gemmatimonadaceae bacterium | reverse complement strand
TCACGACGTTACTGCGACCTTACCCATCATCACAAAGCCACGCAACCGCAGACGGGGTGCCGGCCCCGCAGCCGGCGACGACGGGACGGCCTCGGCGGGCGGGTTCACTTGATTGTCTGTGGATGCTCCGGGTGCGGTGCTGCGCGATGGCCGCGGAAAGCGCTCCTCTTCAATGGCGCCCATCACGGGCAGCGCCGAGGCATCGACAACCCAGTCATCAGGGATGCGAACCGTCGCATTGCCCATCGTGACGAAGACGTCGACGGTCATCACCTCTCCCGGAGCAAGAACGACCTGCCGCAGATCGAGGCTGGACCTACCCATGACCGCGGCGACACGCCCATTGCGAGCGTCGGCGAGTCCCTTCGTGGTCGCCGTGTGCATGATGCCCGTGGCCGTCGCGACGGCACGGCCGGCGGCCCGGGTTTCGATGCCGTCAGGGAAACCGAACGAGGCGAACATCGCGACGCCCAGCAGAAACAGAAAGAAGCAGGGGACGCCGTTGCCTTTTCTCGTGCCAGCAGGCGCCGCCGGATCCGCCGGCCTGAACGCCTGCGCCACGATGCTGGCACCGAAGAGCACGATCAACGCAGGCCAATACCGAATCATCTGGGCAGCGTCGCGAATCCCCAGCGTGTCCAGCAGGAGCACCGCCCCCACGGACATGATGGTGACGCCGATGACCAGATTAGGAGTGAAGAACATGCGCCCCTCCACCGTGCAGCAAATTCATTGCGGCCTGGAGCGGCCACCAGTTCCAGTCCAGCACCGCCATGACGACCTTGGTCACCTCGCGGAGGGTCTCACGCCACGCCGACTCAACGACGTCCGCGAGCATCGTCACGCCGTGGGCGAGACCATCCGCGTCCGCAGCCATTGGCGTCCCGGCGGATTCGAGGCCACGTGGGAACCCGAGCGAGGCGACCAGCGCCGCGCCCATGAGCGCCACGAACAGCCAGGCCATTCCCCGGCCGACTCGTTCGGGCACAACCAGCTTTGGAGTGAATAACATGACTGCAGCATGAGACTACGGGGGGGCTCCGGGCGTTCCGGAGAATCGGTGAATGGCGGCCGGATCCCGGCGAACGGGGAGGAGCGGTCCGGCAAGGCCGGACCGCCGGTGCTATTTCTTGAGTTTGACGAACGTATACAGCACCGATTGATCTTTGAGGGTGACCGCGACGCGATAGCACTGTTCGGCTTTGACGGCAGGCGTTTTCCAGTTCTGGATGAACTGACCACCAGACCCGGCAACGCCGTCGTAGCGAAGCACGGTCGCTCCCGCAGTTTCAATATCGAGCGGGTCTTCGTAGCTCGTTCCGTTGCACGCCGGCAGCTGCTGCAGGCTGAAGCCGACAATGTCGGCGGTGTTCGTCCGCTCGACGCCTGCCGCAAAGACGTTGAACTTCAGCGGGATCGTCGAGCCACCCTTGGCCGAATTCCAGGCCGCGCTGGCAGGCGGACCCGCGAGCAACTCGGTGGTCGCGGGGGCAAAGACCGAGTTCGGAATGCCGACGGGCTGATGGAAGCCCTGTGCCGTCCACGTAGCCACAGAGAAGCTGCGATCTACGTCTGCGGCCGGTTCATAGTTGGAAGTGCCAGCCTGTGACGCACGGACGGTGCATTGCCCGACGGCATTGATCGTAACCGTTGCCGCGTTCACCCCGTTTGGTGATGCGGAGCAGATCGCCGGCGTCATGGTCTGGAATGTCACCGGTTGGCCGGACGAGCCACCGGTCGCTCCGACCGGAACCGGCGGATCGCCGAACGTCTTCGGGCCAGGGGCAGCAAAGGTGATCGCCTGACTAGCCTTCAGCACCGTAATCAGCACGTTCTTGACGGCTGTCGTGTAGTTCGTCGTGTCGCTCGGCGTGAAGTCCACGTGAAGCGTCTGCCCGGGGCCGGCATTGAGCACCGTGCCGGTAGGCGGCGTGTAGACGAAGGTCCCCGGAACGTTCGCGGACGCGTTCAACTGCGCGCCACTCAGAGCTGCGGGATACGTGATCGCCGCGGGCGTGCTCCACGTGATCACCGGGGTCGCCTTGGTGATCGACAGGTTTGCACCGACAAAGGTCAGCGCGTAGTTACCGCTCAGCGCCAGCGTGCCCTGCTGAATCGCATAGCTGCCGACGTCCTCACCGGCCACACGGCTCAAGCTGCCGCTGAAGCTGTCGCCAGCCACGAGTACGCCAGTCGTGACCTGGTAGGTCAGCGCCGGGTCTGCTCCGCCGTAGGTCTTCGTCTTCGAATCCGCGGTCACGGTAATCGCACGCGCCGTAATCGACAGGTTCGCACCGACGAAGCTGAGCGCGTAATTGCTGCTCAGCGCCAGCGTGCCCTGTTGAATCGCGTAGCTGCCGACGTCTTCACCGGCGAGACGGGTCAGGTTTCCGCTAAACGCGTCGCCGCTGACCAGCGATCCGGTCGTCACCTGGTAGGTGAGTGAGGGGTCAGCGTCACCGTAGGTCTTGGTTTTGGCGTCGGCAGTAACGGTGATCGCCTGCGCCGTGATCGAGAGGTTCGCGCCGACAAAGGTGAGCGCATAGTTGCCGCTCAGGGCGAGACTGCCCTGCTGAATCGCATAGCTGCCGACGTCTTCGCCCGCGACGCGCGTCAAGCTGCCGCTGAAGCTGTCGCCCGCGACCAGCGCACCGGTCGTGACCTGGTAGGTCAGCGCCGG
>DATMBT010000123.1:0-4429 GCA_035559475.1 Gemmatimonadaceae bacterium | reverse complement strand
CCTGTGGGAGCCCGAATTCACGCCGGGCCGCCCACCTCCGAAACAGGCACGTGACCATGCTAGTTCCCGAAGCACCGCTCGACGCTTACCGGTCGGATCTCGCCCGCGACAAGACTCGCGAGGATTTCGGTGGCGCGGATACTGTGTGGCTGCTGACGGCACACTGCCTGTCGCGTATCGGACGCGCCAGCGTGCAGGACGTCCCGACACTGGGGAACCAGTGTGCGTCGGCGCTGCGTGATTTCACGGAACCTTCGACTGATGGCACTCCAACGCCAGAGGCCGAGATCAGTGACCTGCTCCTGGTGGTCGAAGGCTTCAACTCGTTTCAGTCACGGTCGGGCGCGGACGCGCTGATCAATGGTGTCCGTGGGATGGCGACCAGGATGGCGGATGCAGGTGCGCTTTCCATGGCTTATACCGCGGTCGCGCTGACTCGAACGGCCGCGGCTCATGGGAGCGATCGCGAACGCGGGCTGCTCACAGCAGACCAGGCGATGGTAGCGCGCCTCATCGGTGATCTCGACGCGGCCGAGGAACTGTATCGCGCCTCGGAGTCGATCGGTGAACGGTCGGGCGACATGATGGTGCTGGCTCGCAGTTACGTCGGGCGAGGTGTCGTGGATCGTGTGCGAGGCAATTATCCCCGGTCGCGAGTGTTCTTCGAACGCGCACTCGAGCTCTCCGAGACGGTGCAGGCGCGCGACCTCATGCGCCTCGCCCACCAGGGACTCACGATCTGCCACGCTGTTGCGCGCAATTTTGATCGCGGGCTGCAGCATGGGTGGGCAACGTTCCAGCTTGCCGACAACCACCTCGGACGCGAAGTCGAAGCGCTCACGAACCTGGCACAGCTCTGCCTCGACTCGGGGTTCCCCGCGGCGGCGCTTCGAGGCTATGCAGCGGTGCTCGGGAGGGGTGTTTCGCCGCGCGTCGCGTTGAGCGCCCTCGGTGGAGCGTCGATGGCCGCGGCACAGGCTGGCGAAGCAGCGGTGCTGGCACGGGCTGCCGCCGAAATCACCGCGAGGGTGAGCACCTCCGCCTTGCCGTACGAGAACGCGCAGGCGCTCTACCAGCTGGCCATCGCGTACGAGTCAGTTGGTGACGCGGCTCACCGCGATGAATTCCTGGGCCGCGCGCGAAAAATTGCCAAGGCGCGCGGGTTCTTCGAGCTGTTACACAAGACCGATCAGGACCTTGTGGCAAGGGCGGCGAAGCCGGCCGCCGTTGCGGCCAGCCTCTCGCGCACGTCTCAGAATGTGGTCGCTTCGTTGAGCGACTTCGACGTTGGAGAGGCTGGTGAACTGCTGGCGCTTACTCGCCAGGCCTGACGGAGAGGCTGCCTAACGGGTTGACGTAATCGCCGAGCGGGTTGACGTAATCGCCGAGCGGATTGACGTAGTCCCGGTTCTCGCACGTTGCGTACGGCACCTTACCGGACAGGCATGGCGCGGTTACCGGGGCGGGTGCCATCGGCGAGGTGCAAGCTGCCAGTGCGGCAAGCGACAGGAGGCTGCTGACGACGCGAAGAACACGCATTCCCAAGCTCCGGTGAACGGGTTTCTACCAACCTGTACCGGATCGCTTCCCCTGACCGTCACGCCATGTGAAGTCATGATACGTGGCGTAACCCAGTGATCCAGGTCACACGTGATAGTTGCGGCGCTGGTACGAGATCCGGTTTCACGAGCGCGCCTGATCGATGCCCTGCGCACGGAGGCGTCGGTCCGATATTGTGAGCGATTCAGCGAGGTGTTCGCCCTCGTTGAGTCTGGCTTGGCGAATCTCGTCGTCCTGGACCATCGCGATTTCGACGGGTCGCCCACGCTACCGACGGTCCGTCGTTTAAGAGACGAGTATCCCTCGGTCCCGATCGTGATGTACCTCCCCATGTCCGCGGTCATTTCCGGCGCGGTCATGGACTACGCCAAGGCCGGCGTGAGCCAGCTGGTCTTTCAGGGTGTTGACGACCTGAAGTCCTCACTGCGTAGCGCGGTGGATGCGGCAATGGACCAGGTTTCCGCGTCGGCACTGAGCGACGAGCTCGAATCGCTGGTGCCTCCGACCATTGTTCCGTTTCTCCGGTATTGTCTTGAACACGCGCGTCGCGACTTCACTGTTGAGGAAGTGGCGGCGGCGATGGGAGTACACCGGAAAACGCTTGTCGACCGGCTCAAGGCGGCCCGCCTGCCGTCGCCTCGCGCCATGATCGGCTGGTGCCGGTTGCTGGTGGCCGCGCGACTGCTCGATGATCCCGGAAGAACCGTGGAGCAAGTGGCGCTCAAGCTGGATTTTCCGTCCGGCGCGGCGCTCCGCAACATGTTCAAGCGATACACCGGCCTGAAGACCACCGAGGTGCGCGAAAACGGCGGCGTCCGCTGCATGCTGCATGCCTTCAAGCGCGAGCTGGCCGCGGTGAGCGCGGGCAACCCGCCCACCGCCTAACGCGGCACGATCAGAGCCGTCGCAGGAACCGCTCGGGATTGGCGAGGAACTCGCGGGTGAGCTTCACGTGCTCGAGGTCCTCATACGCGGCCCACTGGACGGGCTGCGTGTCGAAGTCGAGGATCCGGGCGCCCGGCATGGCCAGCAGGATGGGTGAGTGCGTGGCGACGATGAATTGCGCCTCCTGCTCCACCATGTCCCTGAGCATGGCAATGAATGCCAGCTGGCTGAGGGGCGACAGGGGAGTTTCCGGCTCATCGAGCAGGTAAAGCCCGCCGGGCACGAACCGGTTGCGGAACAACTGGAAGAACGCCTGACCGTGTGAGTTGGCGTCGAGGTCCGCGCCATAACGTTTTTCCATGTCGGCCAGCGAGGACCGTGCCGGACCCTGGGCGAGCCCGCGCGCGTGATCACTGCGGTCGCGGTATTCGACATCGAGCTCCGCGATGCGTTGCCGCATCTCGTCGCGGGTGCGTGACAATGACTTCGCGAAGCCGAAGAAATCCTCTGCGCGCAGGAAGAAGCCACGACGAGTGCGACGCGTCCACGAGAGACGGAGGGCGCCCGCCAGGAGGCGCTGAGCGGCAAGCGTCTCGTCGTCGCGCGGTGCGCTGGCCGCGACCGCCGGCAGTCCCGTCGCGATCGCGATGGATTCCACGAGGGTCGACTTCCCGGAGCCGTTTTCACCGACGAAAAACGTGACCGGCGTTTCGAATTCGATTTCGCCAAGCGTCCGTATCGCCGGCACGCTGAAGGGGAAGGTGCCGCCGCGATCTCCCGTCGGAAGTGCGACTGACCGCAGGTGGATCATGCCCGGCGCGTGGTCTGACCCTCCAGATGCGGACTTGAGGAACGCAAGCGCCCCTCGCCTATTTGATCAGGCAGTCCACCACGTTTTTCCGGAGCGAAGCACATATGCGCAGGATGATCGCACTCGTCGCGCTCAGCGCGCCACTCCAGGGCCTCGCGGCGCAAGGTCGCGCGTTCACGCCGGCGGATTGGTACCGCGTAACCACGGTGAGTGCGCCCGCCGTCTCGCCTGACGGCCGACTGGTCGCGTTCACCGTCACCACGGTGAAGGAAGCCGACAACAGGCGGCACCAGGAGGTCTGGGTTGTGCCCAGCGCCGGCGGCGCATCGACGCGCTATACCGCGCCCGGCTATGAGAGTTCTAACCCACGCTGGTCCCCGGATGGTCGATGGCTGCTCTTTACCTCCACGCGTGCCGGATCACGGGGTCGCAGCTGGGGATTACGGATGGACCAGCCCGGTGGCGAGGCGGTCGAGATTGACAGTTTCCCCACTGGCTCAATGCCGGCCAACCGGCGTTTCGCTGTGACGTCGGAGCCCATACCTGCTGATACCACGCGCAAGGGCACCGATGACTGGGCCGCGATGCAACCGATGGCCCGGCCACCATTCGGCTCGATCACACAGCCGCTGGACCCGAAGCGCTTCGACGGCCGGCACATCACAGACATGCGCTACAAGGCCAACGGTCAGGGCTTTGTGCCAAGTCCGCGTGAGGCGCGTGCCATCCGCGCCTCGCAGTTGTGGATCCAGGCGGCGGATGGCTCGCCGAAGCGAATCATCGACACGACGCGGTACTCGCGGCGCAGCCCCGCGGTATCGCCCGACGGGCAATGGATCGCCTACGTCGCCGATCCCGAAATGCGTCCGGATTCCGTCGTGCAGATGAAGGCGGATTCCATCGCCGTGCTTCCCTACGACGCCAAGCGCGACGAAGCGCCGCGCAACGACGGCGACATTTTCATCGTGGCGCTCACTGGCGGCACGCCGCGCCGCCTGACGAGTCAGGTCGGTGTCGAAAGCGACCTCGCGTTCTCGCCGGACGGCAAGTCGATCACGTTCACCTCAACGGCTTCGAGCACCGCGTCCAGCCGGCTCTACATGGTCCCGGTGTCCGGTGGAACGCCGGTGAACCTCGTTGGCTCGTGGCAATACGAACCACAGGAATACTGGT
>DATMBT010000122.1:0-2414 GCA_035559475.1 Gemmatimonadaceae bacterium | reverse complement strand
CGGGTTTACGGTGACGTCCGTACCGACCGTGTCACCCCATCCGGGCACTCAGGCGTACGTCGACATGTTTGCAAAGGCGATCACGCCGAAGACACGCCTGATCGGCTTCACGCACCTCTCGAGTAACTCGGGCGACCTTTTCCCGGCGAAGGAGATCTGCGCGATGGCCAGGTCGCGCGGCGTCCTCACACTGCTCGACGGCGCGCAGACGTTCGGCGCGCTGAACGTGAACCTTGGGGACATCAAGCCGGACTTCTACACTGGCTCGGCGCACAAATGGCCGTGTGGTCCCAAGGAATGCGGCGTGATGTTCGTGAACAAGGACGTCCACGACCGCATCTGGCCCAGCGTGATCGGCGTGTACCCGGGCGCCGTCGGCATCTCACAGAAGCTCGAAGGCATGGGCCAGCGTGACGACGCGCGCCTCGTCGCATTCGCCGAGTCCATCCGGTTCCGCGAGTCGATCGGGCGCCCGGTGATCGACGAGCGGCTGCGCCAACTGTCGGGATACCTCATCACGGAGCTGAAGAAGCTGGACGGCGTGCAGGTCTACACTGACCCGGCTCCCGATCGCTCCGCGAACATTGTGGTATTCAAGCCGGGTACGCTGGATCCCCGTCGATTCGCGACCGCGTTAGGGACGAACGAGGGCGTGGTGGCCACGGTACGCGCCGGGCAGGACCGCCCGGGTCTCCGTGTCTCGCCGCACCTCTACAACACCATGGACGAGATGACCCGCCTCGTCGGTGCCACGAAGAAGTACCTGGCGAGTGGTGTGTAGACCAGCATCAGGAAAAACATTGAACCGCAGAGATCACAGAGCACGCAGAGGAGTTCTTTCGTCTTCGACGTTGAGAATCATTTGTACGTCCTCAGCGATCTCTGCGTCCTCTGCGGTTAACGTGTTTTTGCGAAGCGTTCTGTTGGCACTGGCGTGGCCAATCGTGACAGCATCTGCCCAGGTCACGGCATTCACGCACGTCAGCATCATTGACGGACGCAGCGCTGAGCTTCGTCCTGATCGAAACGTCGTCGTTCGCGGTAATCGCATAGTCGCTGAAGGTCCGGCCGCCACGACCGTCGTCCCCCGGGGTGCGCGTGTCATCGACGGACGCGGCAAGTTCCTCATCCCCGGCCTGTGGGACATGCACGTCCACACCGTCATGCCGGGCGGGCGCGACGTGTTGCCGCTTTACATCGCCAACGGCATCACTGGCGTGCGCGACATGGCCAGTGATTGGGCCACGTTGAAGAAGTGGCGTGCGGAGATTGCCAGCGGCACGCTCATTGGCCCGCGCATCATCGCCTCGGGGCCGTACCTCGAAGGTGGCGACCAGCCAATTCCACACCTGCTGGTGAAAACGCCGGCCGACGCCGCGCCCGCGGTAGACTCGCTCATCAAGCTCGGAGTGGACTTCATCAAGGTGCACGGCCAGCTCACGCGCGAATCGTATTTCGCGATCGCACGCGCCGCACGCGCACGCGGCATCCCGTTTGCCGGGCATGTGTCGCGCACGGTCGGCGCGGCCGCCGCCTCGGATTCCGGGCAGGCGAGCATCGAACACATCCTCGCCATTCCGAACCACTGCACCGCGGCCGAGATGACGGAACTCGCGCCGCGATTCCCCGTGCAGGCCGCGTTAGGCCGCTGTGAAACCGCGGACCAGGCGCCGCTCTACGCCCGGCTCAAGCGCAACGGCACGTGGGTGGTGCCCACGCTGGTCGCGCAGGTGGAAGTCGCGTTATGGCCGCGGCGTGAGTTGGCCGGGGATTCCGTCGCGCGGTACCTCCCCGATTCACTGCGCCAATACGTCGCCGGGATCTTTCCCATGGTCGACAGCGTCCCGCCTGACGCGGACGTGAACGGCCGGAAGCTGTTCGCCAAGCGCGTGGAGGTGACCGCGGCGCTCTTTCGCGCTGGTGTAGGCATGATGGCCGGCACCGACGCCCCGCTCCGCAACAGTCCACCCGGATTCGGGCTTCACGAGGAACTGCTTTACTTCACCCGCGCCGGACTCACTCCGTTCGAATCCCTCCGCTCCGCCACGCTGGAGCCGGCGCGTTTCCTCGGCATGCTCGACTCACTCGGCACCATCGAGACGGGCAAGATTGCGGACCTGGTGCTGCTGACCGCGAACCCGCTGGTGGACATCAGGAACTCGAGCCGGACGGCGTATGTAGTCTCGGGCGGGCGGGTGTTTACGGTGCGAAGGGACAGTGCGGGGCGGCTGGTTGATGTGGTGAGGTGAAACAGATGTCGGAGGTCGGATGTCGGATGTCGGACGACTGCTCGATCCTGATCAGGTCTGAGTTGACAGGCATCAGCGGAATCAGGCTGGCGCAGTTTATCCGACATCTGACCTCCGACATCCCGTTTAGAAGCCAAACCTGAACCCCGCCGCATAACTCGTCAC
>DATMBT010000121.1:0-12424 GCA_035559475.1 Gemmatimonadaceae bacterium | reverse complement strand
GTCGACTGGTACGCGCATCGCGTTTACTACCAGGGGTGGTACTCGGGCGGCTGGCGACGGTACTCGCCAGGGTGGGGTGTCATCCCGGTTTATGTTCATCATGGGCCACGCTACATCAGGCCTAACGTGTACGTCTTCGGGCGTACCGTGAACTACACGAATCTTGACCGCCATTACCGGTACGTTCGTCGTGACGTGAACTTCGTCCGACACGACCGGAACCGGGGACGCAACAATGGAGACCGCGATGACGATCGTCGCGGACCGCGTTCCGGCTCCGGTGACGGGGACGGCTGGCGCGGCGGCGATCGGCCCGGCTCAGGCGACGACAGGCCGCGCGGAGGTGATGAAAATGGCCGCGGGAACGGTCGTGGTAACGGCAATGGTCGTGGTAACGGGAGCGGGGACGAGAATGGTCGCGGTAATGGGAACGGGAACGAAGGGCGTGGGAATGGGAACGGGAATGGCTGCGGTATTGGGAACGGGAACGGAAACGGAAACACGAATGGTTGTGGAAATGGGAACGGAGACGGAAATGGTCGTGGTAATGGGAACGGAAACGGGAACGGGAATGGCTGTGGTATTGGCAACGGGAACGGGAACGGAAACGCGAATGGGTGTGGAAACGGGAACGGGGGCGGGAATGGGCGTGGTAATGGGAACGGGAACGAAGACGGGCGTGGGAATGGGAACGGGGGTGGTCGCGCTGGCGGAAACGAACGTGATGGAGCGCGGGTCGCGTCGTTTGACGAGATACAGAAAGGCGGCACAACGGAGACGCACACCGCGTATCCCGTTAGGCGGTCTGGATTCGAAAGTGTCGAGAAGCCCCGTGTGACGCCGGAACCGGGCCGCGAAGCGAGCAATGACGGCCCGGCTGTGTTCCGCGGGTCGCCAGGGAAAGCGCCGGGCTACGTCACGCCGCCGAGGACAGAGGAAGGAAAGTCGCGTTCGAGTGGGCCTGTTGTTTATCGCGGAGGTACGCGTACGAGCACGCCGACATACGTCGCCCCACCAAAGACGGAAGGGGGCAAGTCACGCGGCAACGGAACAACGGTGAACCGCAGCTCGCGGGCGGAAACACCTGGATTCAGCAGCGACACGCGTGCCACGGGAGGCAAGCAGAACGGCTCGGTCTATCGTGGCGGTTCGCGCAGCGCCACGCCCACGTCGCAACCCAGGCCAGCGTCGGGGAAGGGCGGCCAGGTCCATAGCCAACAGACGCGAGCATCCACGAGCGTACCGGCAAAAGCATCCTCTACACGGAGCAAGTCCTCCGGCGGGGGCGCTTCGACAACGGTGAAATCGTCAGGCGACGGAGCGAAGGCCAGCAGGAAGGGCCGTAACTAGTGAGAGAAAAATCGGCCAGCCGGTCCTCCCGGCTGGCCGATTTTCCTTCCTGTTCAGCGGCGAGTCGTATCGGCCGGCGACGTCACCATCGCCTGCCATTCCTTCGCGACGCGCTCGGTCGGAAGCCATGCCGTGGGGTAGTTCGGCACGCGCCCATCGCCTAACGGCGCGAACGTGCGAGCGGACAAGTCGCCGAGATATCCGGACTTCTCCTCGAGCCGCGACAGGGCGCCGCCGCTGCCCAGGCGCAGTGGTAGCAGGTCCTCGAAGAAAACCATCGAGACGTCGCGCGATTTACCGACGACGTGGGCGACGCCAGGTTCTTCGGCCAACGCCCACAGCGCGCCACCACGACGGTTCACGGCGAAGAGACCGCTGATGGTGTTGTTCCGGAAGGCGAGGTCCTTTCCGCCAATGAACAACATCCCGGGAACTTCCCGCGCCGCGCGTGACAGCAGCGCTGAGTAGTAGATCCCGCCCTTGTTCACCGCAAACGCGAGGACGCGTTCAGGTTTCCAGGCCACGAACTCGTAGTTGAACTGCCCGCCGGCGGACATCCCCCACATGAGCAGTGGCGCGTTCGCCACTTCGGGATGCCCCGAGCGCTGCGCGAACCGGGAGATTGCGCCGAGCAGGGCGTCGCCGCTGCCGCGCGACACCGCGATGTATTCCTCGATGAAACCCTGTTCGTGCTGCTTGTCGGTGAACCGGCACGCGACGATGGCCAGTCGCTGCCGAGCGGCGAATGCCTGCCATGTGGAATCCTGCGCCATGGCACGGCCATCACCGTTGGATCCGGGCACGAGGACCAGCACACCACGCACGGGTGCAGTCCCAGTCGGCGCCCAGAACCTGAACTGCGCCACCTCGAAGTTCGCGCCGGGTGGCACCGAGTCTTCGAGCACGGACTGCGCCTGAAGCGTGACAGGCGCGAGTAGAAGCAGGGTAAGAAGGAAGCGCGTCATTCGATGGCGAGTTCAGGTCACGAGCTCAATGCCTATCAGCCCCTGTTCTACGTCGACCATGAGCTCCACGTTCGCTCCGCCCGGCAGCGATTTGAGCTCATCGCTGGAAAGGAAGTGGTGCACGTGTGTTCCGCTGGCTGATCCCTTCGCACACGTACACGCCATTTGCTCTACGCTCACCGAAACCTGGTCGCCCCGCCACTCGAGCGAGAGTGGTTCACCGGACGAGAGCAGTCGCTGCGCAAGCGACTCCGGGATCTCGAGCCGGCCATCCAGCGAAGTCTTTCGCGAAACGGGGATCGTCAGGTGCAGCACTGGTCACTCGTGGATTCAGTCCTGCGTTGAAGGTACTTCGGCGCCACGGTCGATGGTGCGCTGAAAAGCGCCGCCTGCGTTGATTTGGTTACGCAGTCGCGCCCCCGGCGCTCCAGCGTGCTCCATGTCGAAACCCACGCTGGCCGAGGCCCGGGCGGTCCTGCAGCGGTACTTCGGCTACGCCGACTTCCGCGCTCCCCAATTGCCCGCAGTGCAAGCCGTCCTGAGCCGGCGTGACGCACTGGTGGTGCTCCCAACCGGTGGCGGGAAGTCGATCTGCTTCCAGGTTCCCGCGCTCTGTTTCGGCCGACTCACCGTGGTGGTGTCTCCGTTGATCTCGCTCATGGCGGACCAGGTGCAGGCCCTGGAACGGCGCGCCATCGCAGCCACTTTCCTCAACAGCACGCTTTCGCCTGACGAGACCGCGGCTCGTGTGGAGCGAATCCGGCGTGGCGAGGTCCGCCTGGTGTATGTGGCGCCGGAACGACTCACGGTGGGATCGACGACGAAGCTTCTTGCCGAAGCTGGCGTCGATATGCTGGCCATCGACGAGGCGCATTGCGTCAGCGAGTGGGGCCAGGACTTCAGGCCGAGTTACCTCAAGCTCGTCGATGTGCGGCGGGACCTGGGCGAGCCGCAAACCATAGCGCTCACGGCGACGGCGACCCCCGGGGTGCGGCGCGACATTGCCCGACTCCTCCAGCTGAGAAATCCTGAGGTCGTTGTCGGTGGCTTCGACCGGCCCAACCTCACCTTTCGCGTCCAACGCGTGCCTGACGAGCCCCGCCGACACCAGGTGATGATTCATCACCTCCGCGCCATTCGTGACCCCGCCGTGGTATACGCGGCCACGCGTCGCCAGGTGGAGCAGGTCGCACGCCTGCTCTCGTCAGGCGGCGTGAACGCGGTGGCGTATCACGCGGGGCTCGCGGCGGAGCGACGCGCACGAGCACAGGACACATGGATGGAGAGCCGTGCCCAGGTCATCGTCGCCACGAACGCGTTTGGCATGGGGATCGACAAGCCTGACGTGCGCCTGGTGGTGCACTACCTCCATTCGGGTTCGCTCGAGGACTACTACCAGGAAGCTGGCCGCGCCGGTCGCGATGGAGCGCCGTCAAACTGCCTCCTGCTGTTCAACGTGCACGACCGCGGGGTGCACGATCGGATGCGCGAAAACGGCAACGTCGACGCGGATCTTGTCCGCCGTGTCTGGCATTGCCTGGCCGGCATGTCGCAGGGAAGGCGTCCCGTGCCCCTCGATGAGGCCCTGATCGCGACTCGACTCGGCAAGGCGACACGCAGTGAGTCGGTGAAAACCGCGCTGTCCCTCCTCGAGGAACGAGGCGTCCTGACCGGCATCAACCGACCTGACTCGGTCCGCCTTCGCGTCCTGGCAACACCGCTACGCCTTGAATGTGACCGGCACACCCTCAGTGCCGACGCGCTCGCAGTCCTGCTCGAGACCATGGCGCGCTCACAGGAGGGAGCTGACTGGATCACGTTGTCCGTGTCATCGACCGGGATGCCGAGGCACCGGTTCGATTCAGTCCTCGCGGAGCTCGAGTCGCGACAACTTGTCTTTGTCGATAGAGCTCCCCCCAGGGCGACCGTTGACCGGAGCGGACGACACCGACTCGAACGCGCCCTGCACCAGCTGAAGACACGACGAGAGGCGGAACGAGCAAAGCTCGGCGCAATGGTCGGTTACGCGTCGTCCCTAACGTGCCGCCGGAGGTACATCCTCAATTACTTTGGAGACAGGTCCACTGAAGTCGCTGGTTGTCACTGCGACATTTGCGCCCCGGTAGTGAAGTAGCAGGCCCTGCTACCTTCACTGCCTCCTGCCTCCTGCCTCCTGTCTCCTCGTTGTTCACATGCACGACTACCTGTACTTCACAGAACAACACCTCGCCGTTCGGGAAACCGTCCGGGCTTTTGCGCGCGATGAGGTGGCGCCCGTCGCCGCTCACTATGACGCGACGGCTGAGTTCCCCTGGCCAACCATCAAGCGCATGGGTGAGCTCGGCTTTCTTGGCGTGCCCTGGCCGGAGGAGCTGGGCGGGTCCGGTCTCGACATCCTGAGCTACGTGATGGTTATCCACGAGCTCGCGAAGGTCGACGCGTCTCACGGGCTCACTATTTCAGCCCACACCACGCTCGGCACCTCACCGATCGTCAACTTCGGGACGGCTGAGCAGAAGAAGCGCTACGTCCCGCTGCTCGCCTCAGGTCGCGTGCTGGGTGGCTTCGGACTCACCGAGGAAAGCGCCGGCAGCGACGCGGCCGGAACACGCACGCGCGCCGTGAAGAAAGGCGACCGGTATGTCATCAACGGCTCCAAGCGCTTCATCACGCACGCCGGCGTCGGGGAGATCTTCGTCGTCACCGCCGTGACGGACCCAGGACAGGGAACGCACGGCATTTCGTCGTTCATCCTCACCAAGCATAACGAGGAACTGGCGAAGGCCCGGCCGCATGGCATTGGCCACGACGAGTCGCTTCCGGCCATGCCCGGGTTCACGACCGGCAGGAAGGAGGACAAGCTTGGCTGGCGCGCGTCGGACACGCGCGAGCTCATCATGAGCGACGTCGAGGTGCCCGCGGACCAGCGACTCGGCGACGAGGGAGAAGGGTTCGTCAATTTCATGAAGACACTGGACTCGGGGCGCATCGGCATTGCCGCACTTTCGCTCGGTATTGCTGAAGGGGCTTTCGAGCAGGCGATCCGCTACGCGACGGTGCGCAAGCAGTTCGGCCAGGCGATTGCCGAGTTCCAGGGACTGCAGTTTCAGTTGAGCGACATGGCGACTGAGATCGAGGCAGGGAAGCACCTCATGTATCACGCCGCCTGGCTTGCGCAGCGGGGCGAACCGTTCGGCAAGGCCGCGGCCATGGCGAAGCTCTTCTGCTCCGAGATGGCCATGCGTACGACGATCAAGGCCATCCAGGTGCACGGCGGGTACGGGTACACGAAGGAGTACCCGGTCGAGCGCATGATGCGCGACGCCAAGATCTGCGAGATCGGTGAGGGCACAAGTGAAATCCAGCGCCTCGTCATCGCCCGGCACCTCTTGAAGGAGATCGCCGGTTGAGTCCCATCACGATCAATCGAAAGGTCCGGCTGCGAATCGGTTTCCTGTTCGGGATTGCGTACCTGGTTTTTGCAAAGCCGACGCCGGGTTCGCTCTTGTTAGGCCTGCCGGTGGCGTTCGTCGGACTGCTGATCCGTGCCTGGGCAGCGGGTCACATCGTCAAGAATGAACAACTCACGACGACCGGACCGTACGCCCACACCAGGAATCCCCTGTACTTCGGGAGTTTCCTTATCGCGGCCGGGTTTGCGATGGCGGCGCACTGGTCGCTGCTGCTCGTGGTCATAGCACTTTTTGTGTTCATCTACGGTCCGACGATCGAGAAGGAGCGAACCGATATCCGGGCTCGATTCCCGGAGGCGTACGAATCGTACGAGGCAAACGTTCCCGCGTTTACGCCCCGGCTGACGCCCTGGCGCGGGCAATCCGGCGGGGAATCGTTTAGTTTCAGCTTGTACATGCGCCAGAGAGAGTGGCAGGCGGGGCTCGCGTTCGTTGCGGCAACGGTGTGGTTGGTCACTCGCTCGAGGCTGGGATTCTAGGATGCATTCCGGAGCCTGTTTTGGGCTCCGTCGTTGTGAACAGGAGCGGGAACGCGCGACTCGCGAGCCACGCTCCAGAGATAGCCGGACCCCGGAAGCGCGTGACGCTCCCGTCAGGCCCGGTACGCACCGCACTTGACCGAGCAGGAGACGTGACGAGAGATCGCATGCCGCTTCGATTGCAGCCGGCCCTATCAGGATTGACTAATCACCTGGTGCTCGCGTTCGCGAGCCTCGGGTGGGGCCGGCCGGAGTTGGCGTGGACGATCCCGGTCAGGACGAGGTGCGCCTTCGACACATGGTTCGGCTGGCCAATGGCTTCACAGGCCACGCTCGCACCGCCCCCCATACTTCGCAGCCCCCGGCGCGTCCACGAGTCGCGCGGACCGGACCCGGCGGCGGCGTTTCACGATGAAACGCGAAATCCTCATCAGCGCAGCAAATCGGGAAACTCGAGTCGCTATTCTCGAAGACGACCAGCTGGTTGAGCTGCTCGTCGACCGACCGGACGTCAAACGACTGGTCGGTGACATCTTCATTGGAAAAGTCGATGCCGTGCTCCCCGGCATCCAGGCTGCCTTCGTCGATATCGGGACGGAGAAAAGCGCATTCCTGCATGCTTCGGATCTCGTCTACGACGAGAGCGTGCCGGATGATGAAGACGAAGATGAGGATGACGACGAGCCTGAGGACGACGAGAAAGGCGGCGGTGATCGTGGCCGCGGCGGCCGTCGTTCCAGGCGCCGCGCCGAAGCGCCGGCGATTCAGGACGTCCTGAAGAAGGGCCAGGACATCATCGTTCAGGTCACCAAGGAGGCCATCAGCACGAAGGGGCCACGGGTGACCGCCCAGGTTTCCCTGGCTGGACGATTCCTCGTCTTCATGCCGCACGCCTCACGCGTTGGCGTGAGTCGCAAGATCGGTGAGCGGGCGGAACGCCAGCGCCTCCGCGAACTCGTCGAAGGTGTCCTTCCCGAGAAATCCGGCGGCGTGATTGTGCGGACTGTCGGCGAAGACGTCACTCGCGAAACGTTCGAGCGAGAGCTCCAGACGCTGATCCAGCAGTGGAAGCGTATCAAGCGGAAAACGACGTTCGTGCGGGCTCCGTCGCTGTTGCACCGTGAGACCAGCCTCACGCGCGGCATCATCCGCGACATCTTCAGCACGAAGGTCGAGAACGTCCAGGTCGACTCGAAGCAGGTCTTCAACGAGGTCAGCGAATACCTGAAGGGCGTCGCTCCAGAGCTGGCAGACCGCGTAAAGCTCTACGAGGGCAACGGGTCACTCTTCGATAAGGCCCAGATCGAGACGGAAATCCGCGACCTGTTCAAGCGACGTTGCGACCTGCCCTCGGGCGGGTACCTGATCATCGAGCCCACCGAAGCACTGGTCTCCATCGACGTGAACTCGGGTCGGTTCACGGGAAAGAAGGACCCCGAAAAAACGATCCTGAAGATCAACACCGAGGCCGCGCGTGAAGTCGCCCGTCAGCTCCGGCTGAGGGATGTGGGCGGGATCATCGTCTGCGATTTCATCGACATGGAGACGAAGGGCAACCGCGATCGCGTCCTTCAGGAGCTGCGCACGCACCTTGGGCGTGACCGCGCGCGAACGCGTGCTTTCGCCGTCAGCGACCTGGGACTGATTGAGATGACTCGCCAGCGGGTGCGGCAGAGTCACCTGCAAAGCATGACCGAGGCATGTCCGACGTGCCACGGGACGGGCCGGGTGTTCACGCCCGAGACGATCGTGAGGCGTATCGAGCGGTCGGTGAAGCGCATGGCGGCCGAGGGTAAGCGGGAGCCGCTGCTGGTGAAACTGCACCCAGAGGTCGCCCTCCACCTGCTGGAGGAGGAGAAGGACTTCCTCAAGAAGCTCGAAAAGGCGGCTGGATTCCCGCTCGAGCTGCGCGATGACCCGATGCTCCGTCCGGATGAGTTCAAGCTGGTCGTGAAGGGGGCGGGCAGGGACGTCACGACTCAGTACGCAGTGGCATGAGCGTCGGGTAGACGGGCAAACGGGCAAACGGGCCAGGAAACGCTGCTTGCGGACCGAGACGTCCCGACTGCTCGACTGCCCGATTACCCGCCTGCCCGAATCACTTGACCACAACCCCGCGTCGCTACTAGGTTTACCGGCTCTCCAAGTCCTGAATTTCATGTCATACGCAATCTTCAAGACCGGCGGCAAGCAGTTCCGGGCAGAGCCTGGAACGACGCTGCGGATCCCCTCAGTCGAGGGTGAGCCGGGCGCGACGATCGTTTTCGATAACGTACTGCTCGGCGGTAAGGGCGATTCCATCAAGACTGGAACCCCCACACTCTCCGGAGCCAAGGTCACCGGCGAAATCGTCAAGCATGGACTCGGTGACAAGATCATCGTGTTCAAGTTCAAGCGCCGGAAGAACTACGCGCGCAAGCAGGGACATCGCCAGAAGTTCACCGAAGTCAGAATCAAGAGCATCAGCCTCGGCTGAGGGCAGGCATAAATGGCTCACAAGAAAGGTGTAGGTTCCTCGCGGAACGGCCGTGATTCCAACCCGCAGTTTCTCGGGATCAAGAAGTACGGCGGCGAGGTCGTGAGGGCCGGCAACATCATCGTCCGCCAGAACGGGACGAAGTGGCACCCCGGCACGAACGTCGGGCTGGGCACGGACTACACGATCTTCGCGCTCATCGACGGCGTCGTGAAGTTCGAGCACAAGGACAAGAAGCGGTACAAGGTCAGCGTCGTAGCGGCAGGCTAGACGAAGTCCAAATTCGCAGGCCAAAGACCAAACAGTCCCGGATCTCCGGGACTTTTGCTTTCTTGGTCTTTGGTCTTTGATCTTGTTTGGGGACGCAACTTCAGCAGCCCAAACGACGTAAGATCAGGAAGACCAGGAGGCCTAACATGGCTATTTGGGACAAGCTCAAGACTGAACTCGATCGGGCCGGCAAGGCCGCACAGGGTGCGCTCGATGAAGGCAAGACGCGCCTTGAGGCCTTTCGCGCGCGCCAGCTCGCGGACAAGGCTGCTCAGTCGCTTGGCTATGCCGTCTTCAGGGCCAAGCAGGCCGGCACCGAAGTCGACTGGGAAACGCTGCAGCGACTCGTGAACGCGCTCGCCGAGAAAGAGGCGGAAGTGCAACGCCTCGAAAAGGAGCTCCGCGACGAAGAGAAAGCGGCCCCGCCGGAAACGCCACCGCCGGCCACCGGCACCACGTGATGCGACTGGAGCGCAGCCAGCCGGCTGCGCTCTTTGTTTCCGCGGGTGAATTATCCGTCCGGCTGTAGCGAGCAATCGCAATGCCACCCTGGAGGTAGTTGGATCCTTGCCTTCCAGACAGTGTATGGTATGGCGCCGCACCAGCCCGCTCGGTCGACCGCTTCGGAGGTCCCAATGCCACGCCACGTTTTCGCGTCCCTTGGTTTCGCGCTGTTAGGCGCGTGTGCCCATGCCAACTCGCAGCGCGCTCCTGTAGCTGTTTTTCCCAGCGCTTCCTCGGCGCTCGACTGCGCGCAGGCGGCGCTCCGCGACAAGGGATTCGATGTGCAGGGCCTTGACGTCGGTGCCGGGAACTATTTCGGAAATGCTCCGGTTCGGAATGAATACGGTCTCCGGGCGCGCCAGGAGAGCGCCGCAACAGATACCCGCGCGTATGTGAACGTCGCCGCGAGCCTGGCTGACTCCACGCCCACGTACACGCTCAGTGTGATCGGGTGGGCGACGTCCCTGGACGGCACTTCCAAAAGCGATGTGCTGAATGAGGGAGGTGTTTCGGCAGTGGTTTCGAAATGTGGTGCAACGCGTTCGTGGAGATGGTGAACTCACGACTGCGCTCTTCAATTTCGGTAGTACGCTCTCTGCGTTAGGCTCCCCGAAGGCAAGTGAACTCAAAAGGCAGAACAGGTTGCCATAATCGGCTCCCCGTTCTGCCTTAGAGTTCATGTCTGACTTCTGTTCTGACTTCTGAGTTCTCGCTTCAGTCTATTTTCGATACGTCGGCGGCAGAACCTTGTACCGCAGCATCAACTCATCCTGCCGGGACGGGCGTCGGACGTCCACGCCACGAACCAGCACACGTTCCGCCCTCGTGAGTGGCTCGAATGGATCGCCACTCCAGATCACCACGTTGGCTTCGCGACCTGCCTGCAGTGAGCCGATCCGGTCTGCCACACCGAACGCTTCAGCCGGCGAAAGCGTGACCGCGCGCAGCGCCGCATCCCAGGACAACCCGAAGGCGACGGCGTTGCCGGCTTCGAACCGCACGTTGCGCGCGTTGAAGCCGTCTGCTCCGCCGTTGATCAGCACCGTTGCACCTGCCTCCTGAAGGAGCGCCGCGTTCTCCTGGCGTGCCCCCAGCATGGCGAATGACAACGGAATGTTGTTCAACGCCCCGACGATCACCGGCACCTTCGCGGCCGCCAGCTTCGGCGCGACCATCCACGCCTCCGCGCCACCGCTGATCATGATCTTCAGCGAGAACTCCCTGGCCAGGTTGAGCGCCGACTCGATCTCGCTCGCCCGGTTCGCGTCGATTACCAGCGGCAGGCGACCCTGCACCACCGGAATCAACGCCTCGAGGTCACCGCGACGCGCCGCCAGCTCACGCGTGGCGTTCTTCTCGTAGTCAGCCCGACGGCGCATGTATTCGCGCGTGTCGGCCAGCAGGTCGCGCAAACGCTGCAACACCTCAGCGCGCGTTCCGCCGACCTGGTCTCCCTTGCTCCCGATGTCGGCGGTCATCGCGATCGGTGCCTGAAGCATCATGGCAGCCAGGTCGCCGTCGGAGAGGTCAACCATCGCCGCCTGTCCACCGACGAGGCCACCGCCCGGAACGACGCCAACCGTCGTTATGCCGTCGTTGCGCGTCACCTGGATCAGCGGTGAGTTCGGATTGAAGCCCTCCCACACCTTGTGCGAGGCCGTGACGGCGTCGCCGCGGCCGCGGGCCGGCGTGTCATTCGTTTCCTCGACCGCACCGATCTCCACCACGCCTAACGTCGTCGCGACGTTTACGATGCCGGGCGTGACCCACTTGCCGGTGGCGTCGATCCGGGTTGCGCCAGCGGGGATGACAACGTTCGTCCCGACCGACACGATCTTGCCGCCCTGAATCAGGACGGTTCCGTTCTCGATCACGGGTCCGCTGACGGGATGCACCCGTCCACCCGTTATGGCGATTGTCTGGGAGTGGGCAGAGGCAGGCATCGCCAGCACGAGAGCCGCGCCAAACGCGACCCCACGCCCGAGGCCCCACACCCTATTGGTCGTCTTTTCCATCACGGAATCCTCTCTGACGGCACATAGCCGAGCTCAAAGTCGGTGCGCCAGCGCTGGCTCGGATCGAGCCGATCGAACAGCATTGCGCCGTCGATGAAAACCTTCTCGGCGCGCGCGTAGATGCTGAACGGGTTTTTGTCCCACAGGACCACGTCCGCGTTCTTGCCTACCACCAGCGACCCGATCCTGTCATCCAGCCCGAGGGCTGCGGCCGGGTTGATCGTGATCCACTTGATCGCGTCGTCCTCGCTGACGTTGATGCCGATCGTCCGACCCTCGGAAATGCCCTTGGCCGCGTCCTGGTTCAGGCGCTGCATGCCGTTGGCATCATCGGAGTGCACGATGGTACGGACTCCCGCGTTCTGTAGCAGCGGCAGGTTTCCGCGGACACCGTCCATTGCCTCCATCTTGAATCCACCCCAGTCGGACCAGACCGACGCGGCGATGTTGTTGGCCGCGAGCAGGTCGGCGACCTTGTACGCCTCAACGCCGTGGTGGAAGGATGCGATCTTGTAGCCGAACTCCTTGGCGATGTCGATCATCTGCGCCATTTCATCCGCGCGATAGCAGTGGTTGTGCACCAGGATGTTGCCGCGCAGGACTTCGGCGAGCGTTTCCATCGCCAGGTCACGCTGCGGCGGATCCCCCTTCTTGTCGCCGGCGAGCCACTTGTCCCATTTGCGACGATACGCTTCGGCGTTGATCCACTGTGCCCGGTAGCCGGCCACGTTGCCCATGCGCGTCATGAGACCGCGCTGCGCGTACACACGCTTCGGGTTTTCGCCGCACGCCATTTTCAATCCGTATTTGGCCGCGGGGAACTTCATACCCTGCACGGTGCGTGACGGCACCACCTTCAGCACGACGCTGCGACCACCGAACAGGTTGGCCG
>DATMBT010000120.1:0-6058 GCA_035559475.1 Gemmatimonadaceae bacterium | reverse complement strand
GCGGGCATCGTCAGACCAGTGCGCAGCAGATCCGACTCCTTGCCCTGCAAGGCATCCTGCAAGGCAACCGTCATCCGAACCGTGCGGCTGCCTCCCGAACCCTGCACTCCCTCAACCCAGCCCTTGATCCGGAATGATTCACGGATTCGCTCGTTTCCTACACCGAAATCAGTCCCTACCCGTGCCCGTGTCGAAAGTGTGGTTGTGAACTCGGTCATCTCTTCCGTGAGCGCGGTGCCTTCACCGATCAGCTCATAACCGGCAAACTTGAACAGCTTCCTCAATTCGGCGTCAACGCTCGCGATCGCCGGATCGTGCTTCGCGGTGTCGAGCGCCGCAATGAGCTGGAACCGCATCGAAACCGTGGCGCGCGCGCGATCGTGTACCCGCAGCAGGCTATCGACCAGCGCCAGCACCGATGACGTCTCCCGAACCGTGATCGCGCTGATGCTCCCGGCCTCGAAAACACCGCCGCCGGGCGAGTTCACGTAAGGACCGAGGAGCTTGGCGGCATCGTCGGGCCTGAGGTTTTTCAACGGGAATGTCTTTACGGACAGGTCACGCGGGTCCTGGCCGCGACCCACCGCAGGCAGTGCGAGGGCCAGAAGCGCGGCGATCAGAAGTACTCGGCGATGCATGGGTAATTCCTCTCAATAGAGCCAGACAACAACCAGTTTCGGATTGCTCGTGTGTAGAACCGCCGCGCGCACACCAGCCGGTGGGTCCACAGAAACAGCGCTCGCCAGGCTGACTGGAATCGACGTGCTCGAGCGCATGGACGTCTCCATTCGGACTGGAGCGACGGCCACCGGTCGCGGGAAGGCGCGCATCGCGCTCGCGGTGATGCGAGGCTGCGTACGGCGCACCGCCGGCGTGCGGTTCAATGTCGGGACGCTGCTGACGACCGCCGTTTCAGGCACAACCTGCGCCGTGATCACGGGTGCGTTGGCCTGGGGCGGAGACCTGAACACCGTCACGAGCAGGAACGCCGCTACGATGCCGGCTGGGGCCAGCACCGCATAACGAGTGCGGCGTGACACCCGTGGGGACGTGACCACCGCCGGCATGGCCGTGGCGAGCAATCGTGTGTCAACCAGCAGCTGCCCCGCCAGTCGCCGGCAGCGCGCACACGAGCGGAGATGCTCCGCCAAGGCCGAATTTCCGTCGCCCTGAATCTCCGAAAGCTCAGCGTCCAGCAGGGACTCGAGCACTGAAGCGCAATTCATAGGTCGTATTCCTCCAGCAGGTACCGGTGCTGCTCCATCATCCTCAACCGGATGCGTTTGCGCGCCCGTGACAGCGCCGCCCGTACCGATACCGGCTCGAGGTTGAGCTTCGCCGCGATCTCACCCGTCGCCACACCTTTCAAGTCAGCCATCTCGAACACCTGGCGTTCACGATGGCTCAGTTCATCGAGGCAGGCACGGACCAGCGCGGCAATCCGATCGGACTCGCGCACATCCGTTTCTGGCGTGACCGTGGTGGACTGGGGCGTAATCCGGAGCAGAAGGTTGGCGCGTCGGCGGTCAACGCGACGACGGTTCAGCGCCGTGTTGAGCGTCATCCGGTAGAGCCAGGTCGTGAATCGGCTTCGACCCTCGAACTCGCGGAGGCGCATGTGCAGCTTGAGCAGGACCTGCTGCGCTACGTCGTCCGCGTCATCGTCGTCGTGCACGACACGGGCTGCCCAGTCGCGGACTCGCGACCGCACGCGGGACGCCAGCTCCGTGAACGCTCCTGAGCTTCCCTGCGTGGCTCTAGCAACCAGGGCGCCAAGGATGTCGTCCTCATCGGGTTGGCTGATGGGCAGCTCGCGAAAGAGCATGCCCTGAGACTACTCCAGTTATGGGATTGTTGCATGTCCGGGCCACAATGGGCTGGTTGCTGGTTGCTGGTTGCTAGTTCTGGTACTGGTTGCTGCGGCTGGGTGGTTTTGTACACAAGCACCAGCAACCAGTACTAGTACTAGCAACCAGCAACCAGCAACCAGCTATCGTGTTCTCACAGGCTGCGTCCAAGCCATCCTTCCACTGGAATCCGAGACGCGGGCACGGACATAACCCTCTGATCCAGTGATCCTGTACGACGGCCGCAGCGTCGTGGACCTCGCGAGGATTCGTCCGCCCTGGCCGATGAACTCCGTCAGGTAACGACGATCGCCGGCGGGTGTGATCTCGAGTCGATATTGCCCCGAGTCGATTGTCAGCTCACGCAACGTTATGCCGGTAGACGCATAGAAGTCTCCGCGACGAAGCGCGCGGACGATCGCGTCGGCGCTCAGCGTGTCCGCCCTCACCCAGATCCAGCCTCGACCCGGACGCGCCATGTCGGGATTCTCCGCGTCCTGCGGTTTGTAGCTGTGGCTGTCGTCGTCCGCGACGCCAAACAGCAGCTTGCCTCGCGACAGTACCGAGTCCCAGCGCGCTTCTGTGGACAACATCTCCTGGCCTGTGCTGTCCGTGCCGCCGAGGTTGTACACAATCGGATGGCCGTTCCACACCTCGAAGAGCGTTGAATCGGGCAGGTCCATCATGTCCGCCAGGGGCACCGACCAGATGAAGTTCGGATGGTTGACCTGGATGATGCCGCCCGCGGCCTGGATTGCGGCGCCGTTGCGCGCATACGTCTGTGCGATGGTCATGCCACTCACGATGTTCTTCACCCCGACCGTGGGGACCAGCCGACTCGTGCCTAACGCGTTGACATGGGCCTGCCGCACACCGCCCGAATGTTTCGCGTCGGCCACTCGTTGCGTGACCTCCTGGCCCGCGATCACCAGGAACCGGTTCGCACCGGCGAACAACGCGTTCAGCGGCGCGACGTCGGTGAAGTACTCGTGCTCGGTGATGAACGTGAAATGGTAGCCGTGCTCACGATACCACCGGACCACGTCATCGACCGGCACGTCCCCATCGGAGTTCAGCGAATGGGCGTGCGTGTTGCCCTTGAACCACCGGCCTTGTCCCTGGGCTGATGGCGCGAGTGCCAGCGAAGCGACGACCAACAACGTTAGGCGCATAGGAAGGGTGCGCAGGGTGCAAAGGGTGCGAAGGGTGCAAGAGCTCAAAGCGTAAGCGGAGGCCCGCACCCTGCGCACCCTACGCACCCTACGCACCCTAGTTCGGCGGATACTTGAACACCCGCTTCGGATACGCCGGTGCCTTCGGAACGGGCCTCGGATCTTCCGCGATCTTCTTCTGCAGGTATGCTATCGCGGCGTCGAGCTGCGCGTCCTGGCCGTTGAACGTCGCATGCGGAAGGTTGTCGACGATGATGTCGGGAATCACGCCCTCCTGCTCGATCAACCACTTCCCTTCGGGCCCGTACACACCACTCATCGGCGCGCGCGCCACGCCGCCATCGCTGAGCGTGTTGTTGCCGCTCAGCCAGATCTCGCCGCCCCACGTGCGTACACCAATCACCGGCCCAAGCCCGAGCCGGCGGAATCCGTCAGCAACCGCTTCGCCGTCTGACGCCGTCTCATGGTCCACCAGCATGACCATGTGGCCACGGAACGAGCCCTGCATGTTCCAGTACGGCTCACCCACCCTGTCCTGCCAGTACATCCACGGCTTCCGGCTCAGCATCTCGAGGACCCAGCTGTCGATGTTGCCGCCGCGGTTCTGCCGCATATCGAGCACGAGGCCCTGCCGGTTGAAAACCGGCGTGAACTCGCGGTAGAACTGGTTGATGTCGCCACCGCCCATCGCGCGCAGGTGCACATAGCCGATCTTGCCGTCGCCCTTCTTTTCGGTCGCCAGGCGCCGTGTGTATTCCCAGTCTGCATAACGAATTCCACTTTCGTTCGCGATTGGCGTCACAACCACGTCACGCGAGTTTTCGGCATCGCCCAGCGTGAGCAGCACCTGCTTGTTCACCTGGTTCCGCAGCAGCTCGCCGATGTCCTCGGCGTCCAGCGTGCGCGTGCCGTTGACCGCCGTGATCACCTCGCCGACCTTGATGCCCAGCTCCGGCTCCGCCAGCGGCGAGCGCTGCGCCGGATAGTCCGGGTCCGTCTGGTAGATGTAGTCGATGCGATAGCCGCCCTTCGCGGGGTCCCGGAAGAGCCGGGCGCCTAACGACGCAACCGCCACGTTGTCCTCGCCGCGGCGCAGGTCGCCGCCGCCGACGCTCGTGTGCAGCGCCGAGAGCTCGCCCACCGCCCAGCCGATCAGGTCACTCAGCTCTGCCCGCGTCGTGATGCGCGCGACCAGCGGCAGGTACTTGTTGAGCGTCGCCTTGTAGTCCACGCCGTGCATCGACGGGTCGTAGAACCAGTCACGCTCCAGCCGCCAGGCATCCACGAAGATCTGCCGGAAGTCGTCACGCGTGTCGATCGGGAATGTCCACCCGGTCAAGTCCACGCGGCTGTCATTGATGTTCGCCACCTTGGCGGGCTTCGCGTCGATGACATGCAGCGCCGTGCCCTTGTAGACCAGCATCTTCTTCCCGTTCGCCGACAACTCGGCACTGCGGATCGCATCGACCACGACGACCGGTTCAGGCTTGTCGTTCGTCAGCTTGAGTGCGACCAGGTCGGTGTTCGCACCGGCGCCTGACGCGGTAGACGTGTAGAAAAGCGCTTCGGAATTCACCACCAGCGTTCCGTAATTCCCGGATGCTACCGGCACGCGCCGAAGTCTCAGTTGCAGGCCCTCGAGGTCAATCCGGACCTGTCGCGCGGCCGATGAGGTGTCGGGTCGCGTCGCAGGCGCCGGACGAACCAGCTCGTCGTCAGGCTGGAACGGCGACCGCACACCAGCACGAAGCGCGACCTGGTAGATCTCGATCTCCTTGTCGAAGAACGGCTCCGGCCTGCGGTTGCCCCACGGCGCACCGACCAGTGTCTGCAGGTTCCGGTCGGAGAGGAAATAGATGAACTCACCCTTGGGATCCCACGCCGGTGCATAGCTGTTCGTGCGATCGGTCGTGAGCGCAACGCTCCGCCCCGTCTCCACACTGAAGATCTTGATCTGCTGGAACGAGTTGGCCGCGCTCATCACGTACGCCAGCCAGCGGCCGTCGCCTGACCATGACAGAGCCCCGATACCTTCGCGGTTCTCCGAGACCTTTCGCGACTGCTTCGTCGCGAGGTCCATCACCCACAGGTCGCGGTTGTTGTCGTCCCACGCGAGCCATTTGCCATCCGGCGACGGGTGACCGCGATACCGCAGGATGCTGCCACCCTTCGTCAGGCCTTCCTCGGCGCCGATGCCGCTCGCCGGGATACGCGCGAACTCTTGTTCACCACTTTCGTCCGTCAACGCGATCAGCGACTTGCCATCGGGCGTGAATACCGCGTCGCTGAAACGCACGCTGTCCTTGCGCGACGCGCGCACGAATCGGCCCGTCTTCACCGGCGCCACGAACAGCCGGCCCCGCGACGTGAGCGCGACGCGGTCGCCGTCCGGCGAGATGTGCGCGGCGCTCAGGTAATCCATCGGGTTCGTCACCCAGTTCTCGCGGAGCTGGTCCAGGTCCGATGAGAGCGTGATGGGAATCATCCTGTCCTGGCTCGACGTCACGTCGTACAGCCAGAGGTCAGCGCCTAACTGGTAGACAATCCGACCACCGTCGATCTCCGCACCACGAACGTCCCACCCGGAGTGCCGCGTGAGCTGGCGCTTGTCGGTCCCGTCTTCCTTCATCGACCAGAGGTTCATCGTGCCATCGCGGTCGCTGACGAAGTAGACGCGCCCGTTCCACCACATCGGTGAGTGGCTCTCGCCGTTGTAGTCGCCGGTGAGCTCAACGGCTTCCGTCGCTCCCGTCGTGAACTTCCAGACGTCGCGCGCCGTGCCGCCGGTATACCGTTTGGTGACGTTGTTGTGGAAACCCGGCCGAGAGAAGTAGAGCGTGCGCCCGGTCGCGTCATACGATCCTTCGGACGCTCCGGCCAGCGGCACCAGCGTTCGGGTTCCGTTGCGGAGGTCGAGCTGGACCATCCCCGGCTTCGGGATTCCGGTGTAGTTCACCGTGGTGTAAACCAGCTTTCCGTCCGGAGTCCACGTGGTGGCATTGGCGGCGTCGCCGTCGTAGGTCCGTCGCACCGGCGTCC
>DATMBT010000119.1:0-16225 GCA_035559475.1 Gemmatimonadaceae bacterium | reverse complement strand
CCTCGGTGCCGTGAGTGAGCGCTTCGATACGCCGCTGCTTGCCTATCGAGGCGGCCAACTGGTCCGCGCCAGCGACTCGCTGTACGCCCAGTTGGCCACCGTGGGGCGTTTCCTGCCGCCTGACGTGGCGATCGGCCTCGGCGTGGAAGCCGAGGTCACGATGACGTCGCGGCCGACCGTTGCCGGCGTGCCACTGCTGCTGGGTTTCCGTTCTTATGCCTCGTCAGGTGGTGGCGGCGCCGTTCTGGCCGCGCCCGCGCCACTGACGGAACGAGTGCTCGATCGCGAACGTCGCGACATCGGGGTGCTGGTGCTGTTTGCCGCGTCGTTAGGTGCGCTGGCGGCGCTGTGGCTCTCCGGACTGGCCGCGCGTGAACTGGAACGTCCGGTGGGCGCGTTGCGGCTCGCGGCGCTCCGGATCGCGCGCGGCGAGCGGTATCCGGCGCCAGAGCGACCACCCGCACGGGAGTTTGTTCCGGTATTCTCCGCGTTCGCGCGGATGGACGCCGACCTCGCGTCGAGCCGGGCGGCACTCGAGGAAGCGCAGCGACGCACGGAGTCCGTACTTCGCGACGTAGCCAGCGGCGTGATCGCCGTGGACCGTGACGGCCGCGTTATGCTCGCCAATCCCGGCGCCGACGCGTTGCTCGGCAAGCCTGTCACACCGGGGATGAGCCTTCGGCAGCTTGGTGAGCCGGGCCTCGCCGCGCGCACCGAAGCGTTTCTCGCCGGCACGAATACGGAGGACGCGTTCGACGAAACGCTCGGTGGAAAACAGGTTCGGGGCAGTCTCGCGCATCTCGAGCGTGGCACGGGCGGTGCGGTGCTGACACTGGAGGACATCACTGAGCTCGCGCGGGCGCAGCGCGTCCTGGCGTGGGGAGAAATGGCGCGCCAGGTGGCACACGAGATCAAGAATCCGTTGACCCCCATCCGGCTCGGTGTCCAGCACCTCCGACGCGCACGCAACGACAACCGCGTTGATTTCGCGCGCATCTTCGAGCAGAACGTCGAGCGGATCCTGGCCGAGATCGATCGCCTGGACGAAATCGCGCGCGCGTTCAGCCGGTACGGCATGAGTCCCGCCGAGCGTCTGGACCCGGTCCCGCTCGATGTGGCCGCGATCACGAGAGACGTGGTTGACCTGGAGCGCATCGGGGCGGGCGGCATCACGTGGCACGTGACGTCTCCAGCGGTACCGGTGATGGCGTTGGCCCGCGACGACGAGCTGCGAGAGGTCCTCCTGAACGTCATGGAAAACGCTCGTCAGGCAGGCGCGACCCGCATCGATGTTGACGTGTCGCCGGGACCAGAACGCGTGGACGTCAGTGTGCGCGATGACGGTGATGGTGTGGCGCCCGAAGACCTGGACCGGATTTTCGAGCCACGGTTTTCCACGCGGACCTCAGGCAGTGGATTGGGCCTCGCGATCAGTCGGAACATGGTGGAAGCGTGGGGCGGTCGAATGCATGTTGAACGAGCCGAAAGTGGCGGAACCGTGATGCGCATCTCGCTTGCAGCGACCGAGATGCCATTAATTTGATGTCATGGCGGTAACTCCTTTCGACGGTGTCCGCGCCATTCGCCAGACGCCGACGCAATCACAACCGAACGTCGTCACGCAGGAGTTGCCCGCCCACCTCACGGGCTGGCAGCTCCCGCCGGATTGGCGTTGGGGGAGTGAAGGCGTTCGCCAGGAGCACCGGCACTACCAGGAGATCGTCGACGCGCTGGGCCGATCGCTGGCGCTGGTGACCGCGCCCGATCCCGCGCACGCAGGCTGGCTGGCGCACGAGGCGCGATATCTCGCGCACCGGAACCATTCGTCGATTCCCACGACGTACCACTACTGGTCCGTCTTCGGAGAAACGCGTCGTGGACCGGGTTACCTGCGGCGCTGGCTCGCGGCGGAAACGAGTGGATCGCGCGCGCGTCGCCTGGGCCGTGAGCAGATTCCGACCGTGCTCCACATCCTTCGCGCCGCCGGATCCGCGATCGCGTACCTGCACGATACGGGTCAGGCACACGGGGATGTCTCACCGGAATCCGTGTGGATGTCGCCATCGGGGCGCCTGTGGTTGCTCGGCTGGCAGTGGGCGGTGCCTCGCGCTGACATCCCCGCGGGGTTATCACCGGATCCTCGATGGACGCCTTGGCCGCCGGAATTCAAGTCAACTGGATGGGCGCCCACGTTCGCGTCGGACCAGTGGATGCTCGCCGCGACGTGTTTCGCGTCGATCACCGGCGAGATGCCGCCTTCTGAAGACGTGCCTCCGCTGGACCTCGTGTCTCCCGGCGCTCCGCAGGCCATTGTCGACATCATTGGTCGCGCGCTCTCGAATGATCCTGACGAGCGCTTCCCAACAGTGTCAGCGCTGTTGCGAACCCTCGAGCGTGCGGGCGCCACGCCACGCCGTTCGAGTGAGCGCGAGGTTCCTGAACGCGCGGTGAGCGATGAAGAGCGCCTGCGTTGGGCTGTGGGTGACGACTACGAGATCCTTGGCTTTCTCGGGCGCGGAACTTTTGGAAGCGTATGGCGCGCGCGTGACCTCACGCTGGAGCGCGAGGTGGCGCTCAAGGTGCTTCACCCGCACGTCGTCGAAGACCAGAAGACGGTCGCGCGATTCCGGCGTGAGGCGCGATTGGCCGCGCAACTCGTCCATCCCGCGATCATCCCGATCTTCGACTGGGATGACCTTGGTGAAGTGTCGTGGTACACGATGGAACTGGCGGAAGGCGGATCGGTGGCGGACCTGGTGGCCCGCTCCGGCCCGCGCCCGTTCTACGAAGTGGCGCCCCATGTTGACGCGATCCTCGACGCGCTTTCGTCCGCGCATGGGACTGGAATTGTCCATCGCGACCTCAAGCCCGAGAACATCCTCATCGACCGGTACCGCCGGTGGCGCATTACCGACTTCGGGATCGCGAAGGCGGAAGATGAAGTGGGCGGCGCGACCGGCACGCCGGCGTTCGCTGCGCCCGAACAGTTGTTAGGCGAGACGCAGGGCCCGGCCGTAGACCTGTTTGCGGTCGCCGGTATCGTCGCGTTCGTGATGTCGGGCGAGCCACCGTTCCCGGGCAACAACGCGTCGACCATCCTCGCCCAGCAGCTGGCGAACCAGTTCGATGCCCAACGTTTTCCGGAGCCGGTTGGCGCCTGGCTGAAACACGCGCTCGACTCCGATCCGTCGAAGCGGTTCCCGGATGCCGCGACAATGCAGCAGGCCTGGCGGGAAG
Organism: Gemmatimonadaceae bacterium; assembly: GCA_035559475.1. Lineage (GTDB taxonomy): Bacteria > Gemmatimonadota > Gemmatimonadetes > Gemmatimonadales > Gemmatimonadaceae > JABWBJ01. The sequence goes on along the minus strand of DATMBT010000119.1, from coordinate 12,988 downwards.
TGGTGATCGAAATGGATCGTGAATCCCGCCGCGGCGACAGCTGGTGGACGAGGCTCGGCGTCTGGTCGCAGGGACAGCGCGGCTGACGCGCCGTTGCACTCGTCAGGCGAGCCGCCTGACGGTCTTGATGTTGGTGAACTCGCGCAGGCCGAAGGCACCGAGTTCGCGTCCGTAACCGGACTGCTTCACGCCGCCGAACGGGTAACGCGGGTCCGACGCTACCATGCCGTTGATGAAGACCGATCCGGCGTCCAGCCCCTTTGCGAACCGTTCTGACTCGACGGAATCCGTCGTCCACGCGCTTGCACCAAGGCCGAACACGGTGTCATTCGCCAGTGCGATTGCGGCATCAACTGAAGGCACACGAAATACCGAGGCCACTGGTCCAAACAGTTCCTGCTCTCTCGCGGGTGAGCCGCGGGGAATGTCCGCGAGCACGGTCGGCTGGTAGAACCAGCCGGGACCGGCTATCGGTGCTCCACCCAGCAGCACCTCCGCTCCGCGAGATATTGTCTCGCGCACCTGGGCGTCGAGTTCGTCGCGAATGGCCGACGTAGCAAGCGGACCGACGTTCGTGTCAGGCAACATCGGATCCCCGACCTTGAGTTCACTCATGCGCCGGACGAATCGCGCAATGAACTGATCGGCGACGGCCTCGATCACGATAAAGCGCTTCGCAGCGATGCATGACTGCCCATTGTTCACGATGCGCGCCGCCACCGCGGTTTCGACTGCGAGATCGAGTTCTGCCGACGGTGTGACGATGAACGGATCGGACCCGCCAAGCTCGAGAACCGTCTTCTTGAGGTGGCGCCCCGCAGCCGAGGCTACGGCCCGGCCCGCGCCTTCGCTGCCAGTCAGCGTGACCGCGGCTATGCGCGAGTCCGCAACTATGGATTCAACGCGCGATGACCCGATGAGCAGCGTCTGGAAGACCGACGGCGGCGCGCCGGCCCGGTTCCACAGGTCCTCGATCGCGACGGCACACTGCGGAACGTTGGAGGCATGCTTCAGCAACGCGACGTTCCCGGCGGCCAGCGCCGGCGCGGCAAACCGGAAGACCTGCCAGAACGGGAAGTTCCAGGGCATCACCGCCAGGACAGTGCCTAACGGGTCGAATCGCACCTCGCCATGGCGCATGCCGTTCTCCTCGATCGGCACATGCGCCGTCATGGTATGCGCATGCTCGGCGTAGAATCGGCAGGCCGTCGCACACTTGACCGCTTCGTCCCGGGCTGCACGGAGCGTCTTACCCATCTCCAGCGTCATGAGCCGGCCGAGCGTTTCCTGTTCGGACTCCAGCAGGCCGGCTAATCGCATCAACACGGCGGCCCGCTCCTCAACGGAACGGGCCGACCAATTCCGGAACGCATCACACGACGCGCTGATCCGGCGTTCCACTTCATCAACGCTGTGCTCATCGAACTCGGCGACTTGCTCGCCTGTCGCCGGATTAATCGACGCCAGCGTCACGGCTAGCTCCTACCTGTTGTCGCCGTCGAGCAGGCCGCCGAGCGCACCGAGCACGCTGCCTTCGCCAACGCGACGTCCACCGGCGCGCGGCGCTGCGGCGATGATCCGGTCCGCGAGGCGGGAGAAGGGAAGCGTCTGCAGGATGATGCGACCCGGGCCTGTGAGCTTCACCAGGAAGAGGCCTTCGCCCCCGAAGAGTGCCGTCTTGATGCCCGGCACCATCTGGATGTCATAGTCAACCGTCTCTTCCATCGCCACGAGGCAACCCGTGTCCACGCGCAGGACTTCACCGGGGGCGAGGGTCATCTCTGTCAACGTGCCTGACGCGTGCAGGAACACGAGCCCGTCGCCGGTGAGTTTCTGCAGAATGAATCCTTCGCCGCCAAAAAATCCCGCGCCGATGCGCTTGGAGAACGCAATGCTCACGTCCACACCACGAGCCCCACAAAGAAACGCGTCCTTCTGGGCGATGATCGTGCCGCGCCACTTCTTCAGGTCGATCGCCTGAATCTTGCCAGGGAATGGCGACGCAAACGCCACGTCGCGGCGCATGGTTGACTCGTTCAGGAAGATGGTGACAAAGAACGAATCGCCCGCGAGGACGCGTTTGCCGGCCTGGAAGAGCCGGTCCATCATTTTGCTTTGCCCGCGTCCGCTCATGTCCAGGGACGTCATCATCTTGATGCCGTCCTGCATGTACATCATGGCGCCGGCTTCGGCCACGACGGCTTCTTCGGGATCGAGGGTCACGATCACGCCCTGAAGGTCGTCACCGATGAGATGGTAGTCGATTTCGTCCGATGGCATGGCAAGTCCAAAGGTTGAGGTGTGGGCCCCTGCGGCCCTGACACGATCCTAACCGGATTGGTCGCCGCGTGCGAGCGTCGCTCGGCAACGATTCCGCTGGGCCGCGACGGCGATAGTTTCGTTGCATGAAAACCGCTCGACTCCGTTTCGCCCTCAGCGCGACGATTGTACTCCTGGGCTGCGGCGGTGACCGCGCGCCTTCTGGCGAAGAGCGAGCAGCGACGAGCGATCAGCGAGCAGACTCGGCGCCAAGGGACTCCGGCCGGGCTGTCTCGGCCGCGCCTGAGGCAAAGGGCGGTGTATGTCCCACGTATGGTTTGTGGCGTGCCTGCAGTGTGGAAGAACGCATCGGGCGCGCGGGCCTCGCGGTGAACCGGCGCGAAGAAGGCGTTCACCATGACTTCATGCACGTGGATGGCCTGGTGTGGGAGACCTCCCGCGCAGAAATACAGGTGTTCCTCTATCCGTCCGAAGCCGAACGGAAGAAGGACACTGACATGCTCGACACCGTGTTCGTCGCGCCGCCGGGGAAACGCATCATGTGGCGGTGGCCGGCCCAGCTGGTAACGTCGCAGAACATGGCCGCGATCATCCTCAGCCTCAATGGACGCCAGGCGGAGCGCATCGCCCTGGCGTTAGGCGCCGGCCTGCCGGCCGCGCCGGTCAAACCCTAGGGAGCCCCGTCATGCGAAAGGTCCTCACGGTAGTGGCACTGCTCACGCTCACGACCGAGGCGCGCAGCCAGGCGCCGGATCCCGACATCTTTCTCGTGACCCTCTCGCGGAACGGCGGAAAGCTCGCCGTCACCGGGGCGCGGAACGCGACCAACCGTCCGGGCTACGATAACCAGCCCAACTGGTCCGCCGACGGCAACACGCTGTTCTACACGTCGGTACGCGAAGACGCACAGGCCGACATCTGGCGCCTCACGCCGGGTACCAGTGCCAGCGTGCGCGTGACGACCACCGCAGCGGAGAGCGAATATTCGGCGACACCCATGCCTCATCGCAACGCGATCTCCGTGATTCGCGTCGAACGAGACTCGACCCAGCGGCTGTGGAGCGTGCCGCTCGACGGTTCCCCCAGCACGGTGGTCCTGGAGCGCATCAAGCCGGTTGGATATCACACGTGGGCGAATGACACGCTCCTGGCGTTGTTCGTGCTTGGATCCCCCAACACGCTGCAACTGGCCAGCACGACAACCGGCCGCGGCGACACGATCGTGACCGGCATCGGCCGGTCGCTGCACACGACACGCGAAGGGCAGGTAAGCTTTGTGCACAAGGTGAGCAACGACGAGTGGTGGCTCACCATCCTCGATCCGATGACGCGGCAGCAGCGCCGTCTGGTGAAGATGCCCCGGCGCGTCGAGGACTACGCGTGGACGCCGGATGGCCTGGTGCTTCTGGGCGAGGGGAGCGTGCTGAAGTCGTACGACCCGCGGCGTGGTGGCGACTGGGAAGTCGTCGCTGACCTCGCGCAGTACGGACTGACGGGTATTACCCGGTTGTCAGTTTCGCCGCGCGGCGACGCGGTTGCCGTTGTGGCGGTTCCTGCGACGCCCGGACGCGGCTCTGCGAAGTAAGCAGTTTCCGGTAGCACGCGCGGTCGACCACGTTTACACCGGCCGCACGGAGAAGCTCGTAACGCGCGAGCTTCTCCGGATATTGCTCCACCGATGACCGCTCGTAGCCGAGCGACTCGAAGAACGCTTCGGCCGACGTCATGGCGAACAGCTCAACGACGCCGCGGTCGCGAGCCATCGCTTCCGTTCCGCGCACGACCATGCTGCCAAAGCCCTTGCCCTGGGCGCTGCGCGCCACGGCGACGGAGCTGACTTCCGCGACCGCCGCTGAGTACATCGACAGCGCGGAGCAGGCGAGCACGCGACGATTCTTGTCGACCACGACGACGTAGTCCTGGATGGCGGCCTGGATATCTCGGCGCGTGCGTGGCAGCAGGGCACCCTGGGCGGCGTAGCGCCTTACGATCGCATGAATCGCGGCGACGTCACCGGCGTGCGCAGGCCGCACCACGTGCGTCGCACTGAGGTGCGGTCGCGTGGTGGCAGCGCGTTCCTGGCGCCTGGTTGAAGTCGGTGCGTGTTTATGCATGGGGAATGCATAAGTACACACGACCGGCTCGACAAGACGTAACACGAGGTCGCGGTCCCCTACTGGCCGCGCTCGGCAGGCTTCGCGAAACTCAACGCGACGGTTCGCGTAGTTCACCCAAGCGCACTGCGCCACGTCCCGGAGGACCCACGATGTTCATGCTCCTGATCAGCCTCGCCATTTCGATGGCGGTTGCACTCTTTGGTTATTCCCGCGCCCGCGCGTTTGTCAGCGAGCGGCTGCGCTATGTAGACGCCGTGAATCATCCGCTGGCGCCAGTCATGGCCGGTGCGGGTGCATTTGCGGTAGCGGCCCTGGTCGCGGCGTTCCTGCCGATCGTTGGCGTCGGCACCGCGCTGACGTTTGGTCTCGCAGTGGGAATGGGCGTTCAAGCTGGCCGCGCCGATGTCCCACGCTTCCCGCGGACGTAACACGGTTCTCCGGACTACGGCCTGGCAGCCGGGAATGGCGTGATCGGCGTGGGCGTCCGGTTGGCGAGGTGTTCACGCGCTCGGTCCAGCGCGTCCTCGAGCGTCATGTAGATCTGGCCCTCGCCCAGTTCTTCAAAGGTCGGTGATCGCTCGAGCGCTGCCATCGGCTGCGCATGAATCTCCGCGATGAGTACCAGGGTCCGTTCCGCACGACCGTGGCGCACGACGTCGCGCAACGCGCGCAAGCCCGTCGAGTCGAGTAGCGAGACGTCGCGCATCCGGATGATCAACACCTTCGGTTTGCTCCCGACCGCGCGCAGTGTCTCCTTGAAGGCCTCGGCGGCGCCGAAGAAGAACGCTCCGCTGATCTCGAAGATCTCCACACCGGCTGGCACCGACCGCGGCGTGAGTTGAGACAGGGGCACATCGGCCTCGTCCCGCGCCTCCCGGGCGAGCTGCTGCGTAACCGCGTTCACCGCCGTCACCTCTGACATGCGATGCATGAAGAGGAACGCCGACAGCACCATGCCGATCTCGATCGCGACGGTCAGGTCAACCGCAACGGTCAGGAAGAAGGTCGTCAGCAGGACGGCGACGTCGCTCTTTGGCGCACGCAGTTCCTCACGGAACGTTCGCCATTCACTCATGTGGTAGGCGACGACCACCAGGATGGCCGCGAGCGTTGCCATGGGTATGAGCGCCGCCCACTTGCCGAAAAAGAGCGTGATCAGGAGCAGCGTGAGCGCGTGAACGATCCCGGCGACGGGAGTTCGCCCGCCGTTGCGCACGTTGGTTGCCGTTCGCGCGATGGCGCCCGTGGCCGGGATTCCACCGAAGAGCGGGCTCGCGATGTTGGCGATTCCCTGGGCCACGAGCTCCATGTTCGCGCGATGGCGGGACCCGATCATGCCGTCGGCGACGACCGCTGAGAGGAGTGATTCTACCGCGCCTAACAACGCGATGCTGAAGGCGGGCGTCACCAGCGCGGTCCATTCCGCGATGCCCAGTCTCGGCAGCACTGGCGGAGGTATGGTGGCGCTGATCGTGCCGAACCTCGAGCCCACGGTCTCGACGTCGATGCCGGCCATTTGCACGAGCGCTGTGGTCGCGATCAGTGCCACGAACGCGCCCGGGATCCGCCGGTTTACCCGGGGCCACAGCATGATGATGAGCAATGAAAGCAGCGCCACGCCGAGCGCGGGGGTGCTCACCGTGCCGATGTTGCTACCGTATGCCGCGACCTTCTCGAAGAAGTTCGCCGGGACGGCACCCATGCGCAGGCCGAGGAAATCCTTGACCTGGCTCGAGAAGATGATGACCGCGATCCCACTCGTGAATCCGGTCACCAGGGGACTCGGAACGAACTTGATCACGGAGCCAAGTCGCGCAAATCCCATCGCCAGCAGCATGACGCCCGCCAGCAGAGTCGCGGCCGTCAGGCCTTCCAGTCCGTACTTCTGGACGATGCCGTAAACGATGATGACGAACGCGCCGGTGGGCCCGCCGATCTGGACCCGCGAGCCGCCCAGGGCGCTGATCAGGAAGCCCGCGACGATGGCGGTGATCAGCCCACGCTCCGGTGAAACGCCACTGGCAATGGCGAACGCGATCGCCAGCGGCAAGGCGACAATGCCGACGATGACGCCTGCGGTCAGGTCGTTGGCGAACTGCTGTCGGTTGTAATCCTTGAGCGTGGTGACGAGCTTCGGAACGAACACGCTTTGGTTGTTCGCGTTGATCCGCAGGGTGCCGTGGTCAATTCAGCGGGCGAGACGGATGTTACCGGCGCGCGCGACGACTCACTATAACAGAGCCATGGCTATCACGCTGTCGCTGAAAGTGCTGCCTCCCGAATTATCGATCGTGCGTCGGCCCTCCAGCGCCGGAATTCCCTGGTGGGCTGCTCGATCGGAAGCGTTCCTTTCATTCACGCGCACCAGTGAAGAAACGTCCCTGGTGTGCGAGTCGCGTTTAGTTCCCGAAGGCGTCGAGGCACATCGCGGCTATCGCGCGCTGCGTGTTGACGGCCCGCTGCCCCTGGATGCGACGGGCATCCTGACGTCCCTGGCCGTGCCACTCGCTGGCGCGGGCGTGCCGATCTTCGTGATCGCGACCTTCGACACCGATTACATACTGGTTCCCGAGGCGAGGCTCGGGACCGCGATCGAGGTGCTGCAGGGGGCGGGTCACGCCGTGACGCAGTGACCCGCCCTCAGGCGCCTGTTCAGTCTACCGTGGGATCGATCGAGCTCTTCCTTCCGTTGCCGAACCACCAACGAAGGAGCCAATACACGAGCAGGATCGGAATGGCGATCTTCAGGACGACGAGCCCGATCGAGAGAAGCGCGAAGAACCCGACCAGCAGCAGGACACCGAACACGATGACGAACATGATGGGCAGCCCCACAATGGCGAGGATGATGAATACGGGCAGCGCGAGGATCGCGAGCACGATCAACACCGGCATACCAACCAGCTTCAGGATGAAGGCGACCGGCAGCAGCCAGCCGAGCGAGCCAAGCGTCTTGAGCAACAGCTTGAGCAACGCCCACTTGGTCAGCAGCGACGTGATGAAACTCCACATGCAGCGGTCTCCGGGTTGGCGTGTCGACGGGGACCTTACGTGACTCCCCGCATAGGAGTTTCCCCCCGTTTGCCCGGGGGCGGCGACCGGGCCGAGAGGGTAGGTTACAGGTCCTCCCAGCGCTCCCAGCAGATGGATCCTGAGAAAAAACCGCGAAAAACCGACATGAAGCGCGCCTGGGCCGAGGCCCGGGCGCTGATGTGGCAGCACCGACGGTCGCTGGCGATCGGACTGACCCTCATGCTGGTCAGCCGGCTCGCATCGATGGTCCTGCCGTTCAGCACCAAATACGTCATCGACGACGTGTTGGGAGGCAGGCAGACCCAACTCCTGCTCCCCATCGCCCTGCTGGCCGGCGTCACCACGATCGTCCAGGCGTTGACCTCGTTCGCCCTGTCGCAGGTCGTGAGCATCACTGCCCAGCGCGCGATCACCAACATGCGCATCGAGGTCGAGCACCACGTCCTTCGCCTGCCAGTCTCGTACTTCGACTCGGCCAAGACGGGGCAGCTCATCTCGCGCATCATGACGGACGCGGAAGGCATCAGGAACCTCGTCGGGACCGGGATCGTGCAACTCGTCGGCGGACTGTTCTCCGCGATCCTCGCGCTGGGTGTGTTGCTGTACCTCAACTGGAGCCTGACGCTGTTCACCGTCGTTATGCTCGCGGCCTTCGGCAGCATGATGGCGATCGCGTTCAAGAAGCTTCGCCCGATTTTCAGGGAGCGGAGCGTCATCAACGCCGAGGTGACTGGCCGCCTGGGCGAGTCGCTGGGCGGCGTGCGGATCGTGAAGGTCTACACGGCCGAAGCGCGTGAAGACGCGACGTTCACTTCGGGCGCCGAGCGGCTGTTCCAGAACGTGAAGAAGACCATTACAGGAACGTCGGCCGTCGGCTCGGGTGCGTACATGATCGTGGGCATGATCGGTGTGCTGATCATGGTCCTGGGTGGACGCGCCTACCTCTCCGGTCAGATGACGATGGGTGAGTTGATCACCTACGTCCTGTTCATTGGCATGGTCGCGGCGCCGCTGGTGGGCATCGCGTCGATCGGCACCCAGATCACCGAGGCGTTTGCCGGACTCGATCGCATTCGCGAGCTGCGCGACGTGGCACGTGAGGACGCTGATGACGCGTCACGGAAGCCGCTTCCCGACGTGCGCGGCGACGTCGTGTTCGAGGACGTGACGTTCGAATACGTGCCGGACGTGCCCGTGCTGCGGAACGTGTCCTTCCGCGCGGCGCCGGGTTCAACGACCGCGCTCGTGGGCTCGAGCGGGGCGGGGAAGAGCACCGTCATCGGGCTCGTGATGGCATTTCATCGCCCGAAGTCCGGTCGTGTGCTGATCGACGACCACGATCTGTCTGACATGCGGTTGCGCGACTATCGGTCGCATATGGGCGCGGTGATGCAGGACAACTTCCTGTTCGACGGCAGCATCCGGGACAACATTGCGTACGGGAATCCCGAGGCTTCCGACGAGTTGATTCGTCGCGCGGCGAAGATTGCGCACGTGAACGAGTTCGTGGAGAAGTGGGAGCAGCAGTACGACACGATCGTTGGCGAGCGTGGGGTGAAGCTCTCTGGCGGCCAGCGCCAGCGGGTGGCGATCGCGCGTGCGATCCTGGCCGATCCGCGGATCCTGATCCTGGATGAGGCCACGTCGAGCCTGGACAGCGAGAGCGAGGCGATGATCCGCGACGGCTTGCGTTCGCTGCGCAGCGGGCGCACGACCTTCGTGATCGCGCACCGGTTGTCCACGATCGTGAGCGCCGACCAGATCCTCGTGATGGAAGAGGGTCGGATCGTTGAGCGCGGGACGCATGGCGAGTTGATGGCGTTAGGCGGAAGGTACCGCGAACTGTACGATCGCCAGTACGGGTTTGAGCACGACCGGTTCATCAATCCGGGCGAAGACTTCACGCCGGAGCCGGAGAACGGGCGCGACGAGGCGCTGAAGATCGCGGCGCCGGTCCGGAATCCGTGAATCCGTGAATCGTGAATCGTGAAACCCAACATCTTTCATCGGTGAGCCAGAACAACAGCTTTTGAACGCTGAGGACGCCGGGATCGCCGAGGATCTCGGCGTCCTCAGCGGTCTCCGCGTTAGATGCTTTTCCGAGGATAAATGCGCATCTGGGAGTTTGATTTGCAGCTCTGCTATGCAGGCCTGTTGCGTGTCGGGGCATGGACTCTTGCTGCCGTCGTATTCCCCGGATTTCTATCTGGTCAGACCGTCCGCGGGACTGTGACCGAACGCTCGAGCGGCGCCCCTGGGATTGGCGCGATCGTCATCCTCGAGCGACTTGCGCAAGATTCCGTCGTCGAACGGGACGCCGTCCTGGCTCATGCCAATGGCTCGTTCATCGTCAGAGCGACGGCGCCAGGGACGCATCGTCTTACCGTGCGCCGCATCGGGTCGACCCCATTTCAATCCGAGCTTTTCCAGTTGGCTGCCGGCGAAGAGCGCCGTTTCGATGTGGAACTGGACCAGGCATCACCGACCGGGTCCTCCATGATGATCCTCAGCGGAATTGACGTGAGGCGGGCCACGCCCTGTCGCGCTGACAGGAACGGTTCACGGATCGCGACGCTCTGGAGTGATGCCCGGACCGCGCTCGAGGCGACCGAGATCTCAGAGCGCGATCGGCTCGTGCAGCGAACGGTCCTGCGATTCGTGCGGGAGATCGACGTGCCGGCATTGACCGTGCGAACCGAGACCCTGACCGCGTTTGATTCGCTGGATGTTGGTGAACCGCCGCGGTTCCGGAGCATGCCGGCTGATTCATTGTCCAAGGTTGGTTACTGGCGGGTGAAGGACGCCACCTGGACGGAGTTCTACGGCCTCGACGCGAACGCGTTGCTATCTGAAGCGTTCGTGCGCGATCACTGCTTCTCGTTGGTAGAAGGCAACGACAGCCGACTTGGGCTCGTTGGGCTGGTCTTCGAGCCGATCAGGTCGCGGACAGGAATCTTTTCTCCACCGGAAGTGGAGGGCACGATATGGCTTGAAGGGCAAACATCCGCGCTGAAGCTCGTCGAGTTCGACTGGACGAAACTGGATGCTGATCGAAAGCTGTATGGCGGTGAGGTACACTTTGCGCGAGTGGCGACCGGTCCCTGGTTCGTGAGTTCCTGGCGGTTACGCATGCCCCAGGAAGTGTTGCTCGTCGGTGGCCGGGGCGCGTCCCGCCACAATGGTATCGTGGAAGAAGGCGGCATCATTCTCGATGAGAGCACTGACAGCAGCCGGGTTCCGGTCACGCTTCACGGAGCGGTGCGTGACGTGAACCAGCGTGGAATGGGGGGAGTCACGGTCCGCGTGCTGGGAACAAAGCGTAGCACATTCACAAGCGCGGATGGTCGGTACACACTGCCTGACGTTCCGCCGGGCCTCCATTTCGTCGTCGCGAGCAACGATTCGGTGGACCTGCTGGGTGCGCGCATTGGACAGCAGCAGGTGCTGCTCGATGAGGGATCGCGCCGCGAGGTGTCATTCCGCGCACCGCGTCCTATAGAGATCATGCGCAAGCACTGTGGGGAACAGGTCAACCTGCGCAACCGGGGCGTGTTACGTCTCACGCTGATCGACAGCGTGACTGCCCGTCCAATTGCTGGCGCTCGAATACGTCTTGCGTACCGTGCCTCGACTCGACGCCCGGCATTCGAAAGCAGCCAGGAGAGCGATGCGAGCGGTGCGGTGGTTTTCTGTGAGGTTCCGTCGGGTCAACCTCTGGTCGCGACCGACACGAGAAACGGTCGAGCCCTGATCGAAGTGACGATGGATCGTGGAGTGATCCTCGGGCGCTCGGTGCGAACTGATCGAAACTAGCGGCGCATCCAGTTTGCGTTCTCAGGATTCAGGTTGCAGTGAAACGGTGATGGTGAATGGCTTCGGCTCGGCGATTTTGCCGCATGCTCGCCGCCGTCGCCTCTGCCGCCGTCATCGGCATTGACGCCTACCACGTTCTTGTAGAAGTCGACGTTGCGGCAGGGCTGCCGCAGTGGACCATCGTCGGCCTTCCCGCTGGCGCCGTGAAGGAGAGCCGCGAACGCGTGTCGGCGGCGCTCGCCAACTCCGGATTCCAGCTGCCGCCGAGGCGCCTGACGATCAACCTGGCGCCGGGAGATACGCGCAAGGAGGGCACGGCGTTCGACCTGCCGATTGCGTTAGGCATACTGGTCGCGACCGGCCAACTGCGCACCGGCGCCACGGACGGGATTGTTGCGCTGGGCGAACTGGGGCTCGACGGCGCGCTGCGACCAGTGCGCGGAGTGTTGCCGGTGGCTCGGCTGCTCGCCCGGGGCGCCAACGGACACACGCTGGTCGTGCCACCGCCAAACGTCCCTGAGGCCGGGCTGGTCTCGTCGCTTCGGCTGAGCGCGACTCCGACGCTCGCGGCGCTGGTGGATGCGCTGCGCACGGAGCGACTCCCCACGCCACCCGCGACACCGGGATTGACGAGTGAGTCGGCAGACGGCACGGACATGGCTGACGTGGCGGGTCAGCCGCTGGCGAAGCGTGCGCTCGAGATCGCAGCAGCAGGCGGCCACGCCGCTTTGATGATCGGGCCGCCCGGTGCGGGGAAGACCATGCTCGCCCGCCGCCTGCCCACCATCCTTCCGGCGTTAGGCGAGGCGGAAGCGTTGGAGGTGGTCGCCATCCAGTCGGTGGCCGGCCTGGTCACCCCCGGGGAGCCTCCATCGGGGTGTCGTCCCTTCCGGGCGCCGCACCACACGTTGTCCGCCGCGGCACTCATTGGCGGTGGCAGCGGCCCACGTCCCGGTGAAGTCAGTCTCGCGCATCACGGCGTCCTGTTCCTCGATGAGATGCAGGAGATGCCGCGCCACGTCCTGGATGCGCTTCGCCAGCCGCTCGAGGAAGGACGCGTCGTGATCTCGCGCGCGGCGCGCTCGATTGCCTTTCCCGCGCGGTTCACCCTCGTCGCCGCAATGAACCCGTGTCCGTGCGGCCGGGCGGGGAGCACCAACGGCACGCCCTGTGCCTGTTCCGCGATCGACGTCGCTCGCCACAAGGCTCGCATTTCGGGCCCACTCGCCGATCGGATCGACATGACGGTGCGGGTGCCCGCGGTGCCGCTTCGCGTTCTGGCCGACAGCGTTCCAGCCGAATCGTCGTCGGCTATTCGCGAGCGCGTCGAGATGGCACGGGCTCGTCAGGCGGTGCGGTACCGGAACTTTGCCTCGGTCACCTGCAACGCCCATGTCCACGGTCGGTGGCTGGATGCGCACGGAGCCGTGGATTCATCGGCGCGAGAGCTGCTCGCCACGGCCGCCACCAAGCTCCAGTTGTCAGCGCGCGGCTACCATCGCGTGCTCAAGGTTGCACGCACGATTGCTGACCTGGATGGTGACGCCGGCATTACGCGACAACAGGTGGTCGAAGCGCTTCACTACCGCACCGACAGCGGTTCCGCGTGAACATGGTTTTTCGAAGCCTGCCCAGACAAGGGATCGAGTCGCAGCCGTCAGGTCATTTCCTGCTCGACCGTCGCGCGCAGGATGCTCATGAAGTCCTGCGCGTTCGTCACCACGCCGATCGCCTGGTGTGTGCCA
>DATMBT010000118.1:0-5783 GCA_035559475.1 Gemmatimonadaceae bacterium | reverse complement strand
TCCCACACTCCGGCCGCGACGGCGCGTTCACGCACGTCACCCGCGCGACTCGAATCGGTGACGCACGGACCGGAGGCGATCGACGCCGGGTCATTCCCTATCACGTCGGAGGCAATGAGGCAGTGAACCCGGCGACTCGGTAAGGCGAGCGAGAGACGGCCGCCGCCGAACCTGAGCAACCGCTTGCGAATCGCGTTCATCAACAAGATGTCGGCACCGGAGGCGAGGAGCGTCTCGAACGCGGCCTCGAGTTCCGGACCGGTGATGCCTTCGATCGGAGCCGCAATGAGGCTTGTTGCGCCACCTGACACGAGGACGATGGCGTCAGCGTCGTGTTCGACCGATGCTGCTATCGCGCCAAGACGATCCGCTGCACGAAACGACCCGTCGCCCGGGGTTGGGTGGTCACCCTGCGCGAACTCCAGGCCATGCGTGGCTGACGGATCGGCGGCATGGGCCACGACCAACCCGCCGCGCACGGGCACACCGCGTTCACGAAGGGCCTCCACCGCGCCCGAGGCCATGCCGTGCGAGCCCTTCCCGATCGCGAATACCCACGCCTCGCGCGCGAGGTCGACCAGTTGCGTAACCGCCTCACGAGTGACGCGATGCGGGTCGGCCGCTTTGACGCCGGCCTGGTACGCCCGGGTGAGGAACTCGCGTGGTTCGATCGCCATCCGGGAAAAACAACGCCCCGGCGCTGGGCCGGGGCGTTGTCGCGGTCAGGGTGCGCCGCCCGGTGGTGCCTTGGGCGGGCTGAGCTTGTCGACCTCTGCGGCCAATTCGTCAAACGCATCCTGCACGGTTACCCGGAACGGGAGCGCCTTGTACGTGACCTTGCCCGTCTTGTCGATCACATACAAATGCCGGGCGTCGACTTTGCTGTTTTCGTTGTAGGCCTGGTACATGCGGCTCACTTTGGCGTCCGTGTCGCCTACCACCATGATGGGCGTTTCGATTTCACGGAACCAGTTGATGAGCGTGCTGTCCGGGTCTACGCTGACGCCGAGTACGACGACACCGCGTCCGTTGTTGAAGAGCGTGGCGTACTGATCACGGTACGCCTCCATTTGGATCGTTCAACCTTTTGTTCGCGCTTTCGGAAAGAAAGCGAGAACGACTGTTTGACCGCGAAGGTCTGAGAGTTTCTGGGAGTTGGCGAGCTTGCCGAAGCGGGTGATTCCGGTGAACTCGAAGTCGGGCGCCATCTCGCCGACTTTCGGTCCAACCTCCGGTTGCGGTGCCGCCGGTTGTTGCGCGCTGGCTGTCAGCGGCAGGCCGATGAACGCGGCAGCCACCAGCGTGCTCAAACGAGCGTGTGTCATCAGGGCTCCGAAGAGGGTGCGGGTTGCAAGATGAGTCTCAATACATACGCGCGCCAGCGGGAAGGGTTGGCCGAGGGCGGAAGGCGGACAGCGGGCGTTCATTCTGCCTTCCGCCCTCCGCCATCGGCCCTCCCCACTCGAATCGCCCCGGGGTCAACCCGCACACAGAGTTCCGCGGAGCTGAGTACGTGCAGCTCGCCGTCGGCGTCGAGCAAAGGCGGCTCGTCGAAGAGCAGCCGCAACCTGGATACTGGCCGGCGATCCACCTCCGGCTGCCCGATGTGCGTGCCGAGTCGAGCGCGCACGAAGAGCTGCAACCGCCGTCCGGGTGTCGCGTCGCGGACGGACACCAGGTCGACCTTCCCGTCCGTTACCGTGGCGCCGGGCGCCACGCGGAATCCGCCTCCGAAACGTGGACCGTTCGACACGACGATGGCGCAAAACGGAAGCTCAGGGCTCGGCGTCTCGTCGTCGACCTGGATTGACGCGCGAAGTCCGCGATAGGCGCGCAGCAGCGGGAGCGCGGCGGCGACATAAAGCAGTGGTCCACTGAACGTCCGCGCTCCTTGCACCGCACTCACGACCTCGGCCTCCAGTCCAACGCCGGCGACATTGAGGAACGCGATGTCGTTGGCCCACCCGACGTCCACGCGTGTTGCTCCGCTGCCCGCGGCAATTCGCGCCATCGCGACGGGATCACCGGCGGGCAATCCCAGTGCATGGGGAAAGTCGTTACCTGTGCCGGCCGCGATGGGCACCAGCCGGGCATCCCGTCCGGCCTCGAGGATCCCGCGCGTCACGTTGCCCCACGTGCCGTCACCGCCTAACGCGACGATGGTCTCAATGCCGTCACTGGCGGCCAGCGCGGCCAGGTCACGCTCATCGCCAGGTCCACGCGTCAGGCGGACATCGGTGATCCCGACCGCGGCAAGCGCCTCGCGGACCCGTGGCAGGCGCCGGGCCCCGCGGCCGCTCCCGGCCGCGGGGTTTGCGATCAGGCAGGCATTCAACCGGCGCGGCCGGCCAGCTGCCGCAGGACGTAGGGCAGGATGCCGCCGTGCTTGTAGTAGTTGAGTTCCTCGGGCGTATCGATGCGAGACCGCACCTCGAACCGTTTGTCGCCGCCCGCGACTTTCGCCACGACGGTCAGCGTCGCGCGAGCCGTCATGGCATCGTCCAGGCCCTGGATGTCGTAGTGTTCGAAACCCGTGAGGCCAAGCGAGGTTCGCGTTTCGCCGTTCACGAACTCCAGTGGCAGCACGCCCATGCCGACCAGGTTCGAACGGTGGATGCGCTCGAACGACTCCGCAATCACCGCCCGTACGCCTAACAACGCGGTGCCCTTGGCGGCCCAGTCGCGCGAGGAACCTGTGCCGTACTCCTTGCCGGCGATGACGAGCATCGGCACGCCACGCGACTGCCAGTCCATCGCCACGTCGTAGAGCGCCTGGGCGTCGCCATCCGGCTTCGTCGCCGTCCACCAGCCTTCCTTGCCGCTGGCGAGCTCGTTGCGGAGCCGGATGTTGGCGAACGTGCCGCGCATCATGACTTCGTGGTTGCCCCGACGCGCGCCGTACGAGTTGAAGTCCTTCTTCGCCACGCCCTGCGCGATGAGCCACTGGCCGGCGGGGCTCTTTTCGGCGATGGAGCCCGCAGGGGAGATGTGGTCGGTGGTGATCGAGTCGCCGTACATGCCAAGGACTCGTGCGCCGGTGACCGGCCGAACGCCAGGCGGCGTCGCGGTCATGCCATCGAAGTACGGCGGGTTTTTCACATACGTGGACGCCCCGCTCCATTCGTAGCGATCCCCGCTGGGCGCCGGGAGTGCACGCCACTGGTCGTCTCCGTCGAACACGTTCGCGTACTGGGTCTGGAACATCTCCCGCTTTACCGAGCGCAGGACTTCGTCCTCGACCTCGGTCGAGGACGGCCAGATGTCGCGCAGGAAGACCGGTCCGTCCTTCCCGACGCCTAACGGCTCGCGATCGAGGTCGATGTCCATGCGACCGGCGAGCGCGTACGCCACCACGAGCGGCGGCGATGCCAGGTAGTTGAACCGGGTCAACGGGTTGACGCGGCCCTCGAAGTTGCGGTTGCCTGACAGCACCGCGGCGACCACGAGCTGGCCGTCGTCGATCGCCCTGGAAATGTTGTCCGGCAGTGGTCCGGAATTCCCGATGCACGTCGTACAGCCATAACCCACGAGGCCGAACCCGAGCTTCTCGAGATCGCCCATCACCCCGGAGCGATTGAAATAGTCGGTCACGACCTTGGAACCGGGTGCCAGCGACGTCTTCACCCAAGGTTTGCTCTTCAGGCCACGCTTCACGGCGTTACGCGCCAGCAACCCAGCCGCGAGCATGACCGACGGGTTCGACGTGTTCGTGCAACTCGTTATGGCCGCGATGACGACCGAGCCATGCTTCAGCTGGCACTCCTCGCCATTGATGACCAACGGCACGCCCTCGTGATGCTGCTCCTGCACCTGCGCGCCGCCTTCGGCGTCCATGCGTCCCTTGGCAACGGCGGTGTCATTCGCCGACGCAACCGACGCCGGTATCACGGGAGCCGGCACTGGTGCCGCGGTCGTACGCAGGCGCTCGAGCTCGGCGGTGAGCGCCGTGCGGAACATGTCCTTCGATTGCGACAATGGAACGCGATCCTGCGGGCGTTTCGGACCGGCCATGCTGGGCACGACGGTAGAGAGATCGAGTTCGATCGAGTCGGTGAAAACCGGGTCGGGCGTCGAGTCCGTGCGGAACAGGCCCTGTTCCCGGCAATACGCCTCGACCAGTTTCACGCGCGCTTCATCGTGCCCACTCAACGTCATGTACTTGAGCGTTTCCGCGTCCACAGGGAAGAAGCCCATCGTCGCACCGTATTCAGGCGACATGTTCGCGATGGTGGCGCGATCCGCAAGCGAAAGCGACGAAAGCCCGGCTCCGTAAAACTCGACGAACTTCCCCACGACTTTTTTCTTGCGAAGCATCTCCGTCACGGTGAGGACCAGGTCCGTCGCCGTGGCACCCGGTGGCAAACGTCCGTGCAGCTTGAAGCCGACGACGTCCGGGATCAGCATCGACACCGGCTGTCCGAGCATGGCCGCTTCGGCTTCGATACCGCCCACGCCCCAACCCATTACGCCGAGGCCATTGATCATCGTGGTGTGCGAGTCGGTACCGACCAGAGAGTCGGGGTACGCGATCGTCTCACCGTCGGATGCCGATGTGAAAACCACCTGGCCGAGGTACTCCAGGTTCACCTGGTGGCAGATGCCAGTCCCCGGCGGCACGACGCGGAAGTTGTCGAACGCGTTCTGGCCCCACCGGAGGAATTCGTACCGCTCGCGATTGCGCTCGAACTCGAGTTGCGTGTTGATCAGGAGCGCGGCTTCGGTGCCGTACTGGTCAACCTGCACGGAATGGTCGATGACCAGGTCTACGGGTTGCAGCGGGTTGATTTGCGATGGTTTACCGCCGAGCCTGACGATCGCGTCGCGCATGGCAGCGAGGTCTACCACACACGGGACGCCAGTAAAGTCCTGGAGCAGGACTCGACTGGTGCGGAAGGCGATTTCTTTTTCAAGCGGCGCCTTCACATTCCACAGAGCCATGGCCTCGATGTCGGCCGCCTTCACAAAGGCGCCGTCTTCGCCACGCAACAGGTTCTCCAGCAGGATCTTGAGTGAGAACGGCAGGCGATCGATGTTGCCCTGGGAGCGCTCCCGCAGTGCATCGAGGCGGAAGATGGTGTAGCGGTCCCGTCCGACTTCGAGCGTCGCCCGGGACTTGAAGGAATCGGGATGTTTCATTGCAGCTTGCGCGGGGTAAAGGACCGAGCAGTAATCTAATTATCGTGCGGCGGCCATCAGCGACTAGCGACTAGCGACTAGCGGCTAGCCTCCAGCATCCAGCAGCCAGCCATCCAGCAAACAGCAACAAGCACTCAGCAAGTCCCCTTGTCACGCGCGTTCGTTGATGATGATCGCGATGAATCGGGCCGCCCGCGCCGCGAGTTTGACTTGCCACCGCGAGAGGATCCCGGTTTTGAAGCAGCGGCTGCAAAAGCGCTGCTCGATGCCGCGCGCGATGGCGTAACCGGCGACGCCGAACAGGCCACGGGTTACTACTGGGGTGACGCGGCCTTACGGTCTCACGTCGAGGCAATCCGGCGGCAGGCCGTGAAAGAAGGCGACGAACGACTTGAACAGCTGGCGGAGAGATTCCTGAAGTAGGGTGCGAAGGGTGCGAAGGGTGCGAAGGGTGCGAAGGGTGCGTCGTACCTATGCACCCTATGCACCCTATGCACCCTATGCACCCTCTGCACCCTGCCCCTCACTTCATCCCCGCCTGCTGCTTCACATACTCCACCGCCTGCCGGTGCGTCGCGAACCAAACGCCTCCCTTGCTGCGCATATGCGCGATCAGCAGTTCCAGCGCGACGATGCGTGAACGGTGG
>DATMBT010000117.1:0-3059 GCA_035559475.1 Gemmatimonadaceae bacterium | reverse complement strand
CGCCGGCGTTGCCAATCCGGCCGGGCATGCGCATCGCCGGCCCTTTCTTCATCTCGCGCAGGTTGGTGGCGCTCAGCGACTCGAAGCCGATCACGTTGCCGAGGCAACCGCTGGCCTCCAGCAGGTCCATGAGCTCCGAGTCAACCGTCATGTCGATGGATGCCTGCGAGACCCAGCGAACCCGCATGGGAATGAGCTCGCGCAGGAACGCCTTCGCGGCCGCGTGGTTCGACAGGAAGTTGTCATCGACAAAGAAAATCACCCGGCGACCCTGCATCTCGATCTCGCGCAGGACTTCGTCCGTCTTCCGCACATGGTGTTTCCGGTCGAAATACGAGCTGATCGCGCAGAAGCTGCAAGCGAAACGGCAGCCACGGCTGAACTGCATGAGCGTGATGTTCAGGTACTTCTTCCCGATGAACAGGTCGCGCCTTGGACGAACTCCACCAACCTGCGCCGGACCGGCTCCCGCCCTGTAGACCCGGCGCATCCGTCCGCGTTTCGCGTCTTCGACCAGTCTCGTCCAATGAAACTCGGCATCGCCCAGGTACACCGTGTCGGCGTGCTCCAGGCACTCGTCCGGCGCCAGCGTCGCGTGCATGCCGCCCATGACGACCGGCACCCCCCTGGCACGATACTCGGCGGCGATCTCATAGGATCGCCGCGCCGTATAGATCTCGACGCTGATGGCAACGAGGTCGGTCGGCTCGTCGAACGGGATGGGTTCGATCCGGTCGTCGTACAACACGCACTCGACATCCGGCGGTGTCAGGCCCGCGAGTACGGCGAGCGGGAGTGGCTCCATGCTCCCTTCGTCGATGTATTCGCCGCTCTCCATGCGGCCCAGGTTGGGCATGATGAAGGTGATCTTCACGACGCCGCCCCCACGATGACCGGGTTCGCCATGTGAACGGAGGCCCCACGGTTACCGGCAGCCGTGGGCATCGAGCCTAACGATTCGGGTATGTCCAGGACTTCAGGGCCGCCCAACGGCGACCCCTGCTTGGTCCGGACCTCGCGCCGTGAAATGACGTTGGAGAGCAGGAACTGCACCACATTTCGTGGAGACCGCAGGGCGCCGAGTGGATCGCAGAAACGCCTGGCGATCGATCCGGCAGCGTTGAAGGCCATCCGGGCGCGAAAACACCCGGCCGTGAGCTCATCAGCGGTCATGCCGCGTGGGTGGAACGTGGCGTCGCCATAACGGTACCGCGGGTCGATCCACCAGCGATCGTGGACAAGCCGCCCTTCGCGCGCGAGGCGGTCGTACAGAGGGGCGCGCGGCGTGGGCGTGAGCGGGTTGAAATTGGCGAGGTAGAACTTGTGCCGGATCGCGAAGTCCACCGTGTCTTCGAACGACTGCACCGTGTCGTGGTCGTACCCGTGCACAAACGTGCCGTAGATCATGATGCCCGCGTCACGAACGACCGAGATGGACGTCTCGAAGTCCTGCCACTTCACGTTCCAGCCCTTCCGCATCTGTTGCAGGTTTTCCGTCCGAAGTGACTCGAAGCCGAAGAGGGCGCTCGAGCATCCGCTCTTCGCCATCAACGCGACCAGCTGGCGGTCGCGAGCGATGTCGATGGACGTCTGGCAGAACCAGTTGACGCCGAGTGTCTTGACGGCCGCAAAGAGTTCCTTTGCCTTCGGCACGTCCACGAACAGGTTGTCGTCGACGAAGAAGACGTATTTGCGGCCGGCGCGCTCGATCTCCTCGCACACGTCGCGGACGGGGCGCTGGCGCAGGCTGTTGCCGTAAAAGGCATGGATCGAGCAGAAGTCGCAGTTGAAGCGACACCCGCGGGCGTATTGCACCAGCGTGACTGGCGCGTAGCGCTTGCCCGCGAACACACTGCGATCCGCGAGTGGTTGGTTGGCCAGTGAGGGATAATCATGCTGCTGGTAACGCGGCCGCAACTGACCGCGCTGTGCGTCGGCGATGACCCGCGGCCACACCCCCTCGGCGTCGCCGAGGACGATTGCATCGGCAAACGCCGCGCACTCGTCAGGCAGAAAGGTGGGATGGTACCCGCCCATGACGACGCGAATCCCCCGGCGGCGATACGCGGTCGCGAGCTGAAAGGCGCGCCGCGCGGTGTAGGTCTCGACCGTCATGCCCACCAGGTCGGTCGGTTCGTCGAGCGGGATGGATTCAACACGCTCGTCGTGAACGACGACCTCGATGTCGGGCGGCGTGAGCGCGCGCAGTATCGCGAACGCCAGCGGCTGCATTGCGTCGCTGGTACGCCGGCCGTGCATGCTGGGACGAACGAGCGTGATCTTCATTCCGTGGCTCCGCGATCGCGACGAAACTCCCGCACAATGCCGCTCGGCGCTAGGTGAGGGCGGTTACGGCGATCGCCAGCTACGGTACGGTGCAGCAGGCCGCAAGCCCATCGGTCGCATGACGTAGTCGCGTAGCAAAACTGACGTAGTCGGCTGCCTCGCCGGAGTTCCGGCTTGACAGGTCCTGCCAGGACCCGCACCCTGCAACGACACATGGCAAACAAAGCGGCAGCGTTCGAACGGGCACGAACGATCCTCGTTGGCCTCCCGGGGGTCGAGGTCGAAGTCGCGTGGCGGCTCGTGGCACCCAAAAGCCTCGTCGCCGGGACAGCACGACGACCGTCGAGTGGACGCGCGACGCGCGCCAGGAACACCTAACGCGTGATCCTCTACTTCACGCTCTGTTTCGTCATTTCCTGGGCGCTGTACTTCGCGGCCAATGCGACGACGGTCGCAGTGGCGCGAACCACGCTGGCCTACCTCGGCGTCTTCACACCTGGCATCCTTGCGCTCCTGTTCACGTACCGCGAGGGCGGCGCGACCGCGGTGAAAGCGCTGGTCGGGCGACTGTTTCGGTGGGACGTAGGCGTCCGATGGTACCTGTTCGCACTCTTCTTTGTCTTTTCGATCAAGCTGGTCGTGGCGCTCACACTGCGGCTCGGCACTGGTGAGTGGCCAACCTTCGGCCGTGATCCCGTCTTCCTCCTGTTCGCGGGCGCGATCAGCTCGACAATCCTCGGTGGCCAGGCCGGCGAGGAACTCGGCTGGCGCGG
>DATMBT010000116.1:0-4835 GCA_035559475.1 Gemmatimonadaceae bacterium | reverse complement strand
TGCGATGCCTGCCAGTTGCGGCTGAAAGGATTTGCCGAGGCAGGGGTCGCGGATCCGGCTCGTTATGTGGCGGGTGCCCTTCGCTGATGTACACGGTTCACGAGATCTTCTACACGCTGCAGGGCGAGGGCGCGCGGACCGGCAGGTCCGCAGTGTTCTGTCGGTTCAGCGGCTGCAATCTCTGGACTGGTCGTGAGGCTGATCGCGAGAACGCCGTGTGCCGCTTTTGCGATACGGAGTTTGTCGGCGTCGGCCCCGACGGCGGAAAGTTTGCCACGGGAAAGGAACTGGCGGCCGCGGTCCGCTCTGCGTGGCAGGGCAATGGGAAAGGACGCCCCTACGTCGTCTGCACGGGAGGCGAGCCGCTCCTCCAGCTCGATCGTGAAGCCATTGAGGCGTTCCACGATGCCGGCTTCGAGGTCGCGGTTGAGACCAACGGTACCCAGCTCCCGCCCGAAGGCATCGACTGGACCACGGTGAGTCCGAAGGCCGAGGCGGAAACGATCCTGACACGCGGCGACGAGTTGAAGCTCGTGTACCCGCAGTCAGGCGCTCCTCCCGAGCGCTTCGCGGACTGGGACTTTCGCGAGTTCTATCTCCAGCCGATGTATGGACCGGACCTGGAGGCCAACACCCGCGCGGCGCTGCAGTATTGCCTCGAGCATCCGCAGTGGCGGCTGAGTCTCCAGACGCACAAACTGCTCGGAATCCGATAGTGGATGTGGGAGTTGGGACGTGGGAGGAAGCAGCTAACGGAGGATCGCCACTGAATCCCGCTCCAATCGGATTCCTCCCACATCCCACGTCCCACATCCAGCAACCAGTCACACATGGACCTGTTCGCAGACTTTACGTTTGAAGCGGCTCACCGGCTGCCTAACGTGGCTCCGGACCACAAATGCGCGCGGCTGCACGGACATTCGTTCAACGTGCGCGTCACGGTCACCGGTCCGGTCGACCCGAAGCTGGGCTGGGTCATCGATTTCGCCGACGTGAAGGGCGCCTTCGCGCCGCTGCACGCCGTCCTCGACCATCACTACCTGAACGAGGTCGAAGGGCTGGAGAACCCGACGAGCGAGGTGCTCGCGATGTGGCTGTGGAAACGGCTCAAGCCGAACCTTCCGATGCTGTCAGCCGTTGAGGTGCGAGAGACGTGTACCGTGGGGTGCGTCTATAAGGGTGCATAGGGTGCATAGGGTGCATAGGGTGCGGAACTCCTTTGCACCCTGCGCACCCTTTGCACCCTTTGCACCCTTTGCAACACCCTTCTAGCGGATTTCCGCCGATCGCCGATAGTTGTCCCCCAACAAGTGCTCGGCGAAGTACTCCATCAGCATCCGGTTGAAGTACGGCTGGTAGTCGCCATACCCGTGCGGCTTCCCGGGTAGCAGGATGAAGTCGAATCGCTTGTTCGCCTTGATCAAGGCATTCACGAGCCGGATCGTGTTCCCGGGATGCACGTTGTTGTCCATGTCGCCGGTTGCCAGCAACAGGTTGCCCTTCAGGTTCGGCGCCAGCTCGATGTTCGTCGGCACCTTGATTTCGTAGCGCAGCGTGTCGTCGACGAATCCGGTGTCGGGGACGGCACCGTTGCCGTTGCCGTTCGCGGGCTGGCGCCCGTTCGCCGCCGCCCGGCGGCGCGCGGAATCCGCCCGCGCGGCCACGGTTTTCAACCCGTGGTACTGCTCACTCCAGTTCTGGTTGTAGATGTTGTTGTCGTGGTTGCCTGACGAGGACACGCCGACCTTGAAGAAGTCGTTGTACGGCGGGAGCATCAGCGCCGCCGCCGTCAGGAAACCGCCACCGGAGTGTCCGTAGATCCCCACGCGGTTGATGTCGATGAAGTTGTACCGCGCCGCCAGCTGCTCAATGCCCGCTTTCTTGTCCGCCAGGGCGTAGTCGCGGAGGTTGTAGTAGCTGAAGTTCTGGTACGCGTTCGACCGCAGCGGGCTGCCGCCACGGTTCCCGATCTGGATCACGATCATTCCGAGCTGCGCGAGCTGCTGTTGCACGCCGCCGGCATTGAACGGGATGTTCACCTGCTCCGTTTGCGGCCCCGGATACACGTGGGCCACGATCGGGTACTTCTTCGTGGAGTCGAAGTCGAACGGCTTCCACATGTTGCCGTAGATGTCCGTCACGCCGTCGGCCGCCTTCACGACGAACGGTTCCGGGGGACGCCATCCGAGTTCCTTGAGGGCGCTGACGTCGGTCGCTTCCAGGTCCATCACCACCGCGCCGGTCCCGTCGCGAACGACGGACTTGGTCGGGAAGTTCACGCGGGAGAAGTTGTCGACGACGTATTTCTTCGTCGGTGAGAGCGTGCCCGCGTGGTTGAAGTCACCAGCGTCCACGAGCCCGAAGCCGGTCCCGTCGGCGTTCACGCGGTACAGGTGCCGGTAATACGGGTTTTCGCCTGGCTCACGGCCCACACCGCTCACCCAGACCACTCCGGCCACGGTGTCGATCTGGGAGATCTGGTCGGCGCGCCACGTGCCTGACGTGAGCGGCCGCTTGTAGGTGCCGTTGTGGTCGTACAGGTAGTAGTGACCCCACCCGGCGCGCTCGGACCACCAGATCATGTCCCCGCCGGCCTTCACATAACGAGGCGCCTGCGACTCCAGGTTGGCGTTGACCACCGTCTCGGTCAGCAGGGTCCTGCTCGCGCCCGAGCCGAGGTCGATCTCGACGAGTTCGAGCTGTCGCTGCGGGCGATCGCGCCTGACGAGGCGCAGCTTGGAGGAGCCGGTCGTCCAGTGCATGTAGAACAGCCGCTGATCGCGCCACTTCCGGAGGTTCACCGGTTTGGCCGCGGGTTCGCCGCGCCGGTACACGTGCAGCTCCTGCTGCGACACGTTGTCCTCACCCGGCATCGCGTACGTGTACGCGGACATCGTGGGCCGCGGTTCCGACAGGACGTTCACCAGGTACAGCTCCTTCACCTTCCGGGAGTCGTTGCGCTGGATGAAAAACGCGCGCGAGTCCGGCGACCAGGTCACGTTAGGCCTGACACGCGGGTCGCGGCTCCGTGCCGCGCCACCCTGCCGGCCACCGCCCTGCTGTTCGTCGTCATCGTTGTCCTGCTGCTGCACGGTGGCGGTGTCGCGGAAGCCGAAGCTGTAGTTGCGTTCGCCGTCGTTCGTGATCTTCACCGTGTCGGGCTTCCCTACCTCGACGACGTAGAGGTTGTGGTTCATCGCGAACACGAACGCCGTGCTGTCAGGCGAGAAGTTGCGGAAATCCTGGCCCGCACCGCCGGCGCGCCCGCCACCACCGCCGCCGCCACCTCCACCGCCGCCGCGGCCGCCCTGCCCTTCCTCACGCTCCTCGTCAGGCGGAAGTGAATCACCTCGTGGCGGGCGTCCCAGGCTCCGGATCTGCTCCGTGGCGAGGTTCCACTCATATCGCGTGGAATCCACGGTGAAACGGATGGCCTTGTGGTCCTTCGTGAAGTTCAGCGTCGTGAACGGCAGCGCCGTGGGCTCGTAAGGCTTCTGGTGCGCGGTCGCCAGCGCCGCCGCCAGCTTCACGTGATCGAACAGCGGTCGCTTCACTTTGGTCGGCGGATACACCAGGTAGAACCCGGCGCCCTGCCGGTTGCGCCAGTTGTACCACATCGAGTCCGTCTTGCCGATCCACCGGGGCTGCAGCGTGGTGCTGTACGTGACCCGCTGGAGCGCCTGCGTCGTGAACTTGTTCGACAGCTCCCAGTTGGCCTGTGGTCGCGTCTCAGGGAGTGCGCCTTGCGCGGCGAGCGATGACGTGAGGACGACGCTGGCCGTAAGCGAGAGTATCCAGCGTGCGGCGGGAAACGGGCGTGCGACGTGCGACATGGGCGGTTCTCCAGGCTGAAACGGGCTGGTAGCGATTTCGCGGGCCGAAAACCGTGCGGAACGCCCCTACGATATGGCGCAGGCCGTTCGCCAGCCAGCCGGTTAGCGATTAGCGATTAGCGATTTGCGATTAGCGATTAGCGATTGGCGGTTCACAACCAGTCGCCGTCCGCCTTCCGCTAGTCGCTAGTCGCTACCCTATTTCAACAGCGACGCGAAAACCAGCGCCTGCCTGCCTCGCGACATCAACGCCTTTCGGAGGCGACGGCGCGCCCGCTGCATGGCTCCAGCGGAAGGGAAGCCCAGGATAGAGGCGGTCAGGGAGGTGGGTCGCACGCCTCGCCGCTCCAGTTCCTGCGCATGCAGCACACGACCGTATCGCGACACCACCCCGGGACTCGGCAGCCCGAGCAAGGTCATGCGGTTCTGGAGCGTCTTGCGACATGCGTTGAACACCCTCGAGCGGATCGACCAGACGTCGAGCCGGTACCCGTTGCGCACGCAGTGCATAACGAGTGAACGCTCGGGCGATTCCCGGAACCACTTCCACAACAGTCGGATTTCGGTTTCCGGAGCCGGCGCGGCGAGCCGTAGGCGAAGGGTGTCCACCAGTTCGTGGCGGTCCGAATTCGAGTCGAGGCAGAACACCTCGTCGACGCCGGCAGACGCCAGCTGTGGCAGGATGCGCGCAATCTCCGCGGTTTCGCGTGCGAGTACGTAGACCCCCACGTGCGGGAGCAGCGCGCGCAATTGCTCGACGGCCTCGGTCGCGCCCATGCCATTGGCAAGGGCCGGCGCGATCACGATGGTCGACTGACCCAACGTTGACGCAGTGCCGGTCGCCAACATCCAGGCGAGGTCGCTCTTGACGATTTCAAACTCGCCTGCTGCATCCCCGAGTGCGTCGGTCAGCATCTTCGCACAGGTCACGTCGGTCACCAATTCGCGCCGCGCCGACGGCAGCAGGATCGAGAGCGCGGGAAGGAACTGGGCTCCCGTCGG
>DATMBT010000115.1:0-7468 GCA_035559475.1 Gemmatimonadaceae bacterium | reverse complement strand
CGTCTGAAGTCTCGTTCAGTGGCATGGCTGGCGAATATAGTTGCGGCCTGCAATGACGAGTTACCCCCGCGGCACCGCTTGCCGATGCTGAGGAACGCGGAGTAGAGTGAAGACAGCGCGAGGGGCGCATCCAGTCCGCGGAAAGGGCCATGCCCACCCAATGCCGTACAATCGATTGACGAAACTCCATTCAGCCTGACGACGGCGGACCACAGGCGAGCACTGAACGGAGATTCGCCATGGATACCCTGCCGCTCCCGCCGCGCCCGGACCTCGATCAGTACCGGAAGCGCGCCAAGTCGCTGGTCGCCGCCGCCAATTCAGGCGACCCCAACGCAGTCAAGCAGTGGGCCACCGACTGGCTCACGGCGCTCAGCAAACTCCGCGGCGCCGAAATCACCTCGTTCGTCCAGGACAGTTTCCACCGCGCGGTCGAGGGGCTCGGGAAGGAAGTCGCGTCGAGGCGCGCAAGCGGTGCCTTTGCGCTCGCTGACGCGCAACACCTGATCGCGCAGGCGCACAGCTACGAGAACTGGGCTTCGTTCGCCGCGGAAGTCGAGGCGTTGCGGACCGTGTCGAGGACGAGCGCGTTCGAGCAAGCGGCCGACGCGGTCATCACGGGTGACCTCCAGACGCTCGACGAACTGCTGTTGAAGAACCCCGACATGGTTCACCAGCACTCGGCGCGGAAGCACCATGCCACGCTGCTGCACTATGTCGCGGCAAATGGCGTCGAGGACTTCCGCCAGAAAACGCCGCCTAACGCCGTTGAGGTCGCGCGCCGGCTGATCGCTGCGGGCGCGAAGGTCGATGCGCTGGCGGACACGTACGGAAGTGACCTGTACCAGACGACGATGAACCTGCTGGTGTCGAGCACGCACCCGGCCGAGGCGGGGTTGCAAGCGGCGCTGGCCGAAGTTCTGCTGGATCACGGTGCTGCCGTCAACGGGCTGGACGACACCGGCTCGCCGATCCTGACGGCTCTCGCGTTCGGCTATCGAGCCGCCGCGGACACACTGGCCCGTCGCGGAGCGAGGATCGATCACGTGGTCGTCGCGGCGGCAGTGGGGAGGCTCGACCTCGTGAAGGCATGGGTCGTCGATGCGAACACCCTGGTGAAAGAGCACGGCCCGTATCGAGGACCGTATTGGGTGCACATCCCTGACGACACGAAGGGCCAGATCGAGCTGGCGCTCGTCTGGGCCTGCAAGTTCGGTCGCAGCGACGTGGCCAGGGCGCTGCTTGACCTGGGCGTTGATCCAGCCGCGAAGGACAACGACAAGATGTCAGCGCTTCACTGGGCGGCAGGGCGAGGGATGCTGGAGATCATGGAGATGCTCCTCTCGAAAGGAGTTCCGCTGGAAGAGCGGAACACCTGGGGCGGAACCGTGCTGGACTCGACCGCGTGGTTCGCCAGGAACTTGCCGGAGACAGGCGCTGATTATCCGCGGGTCATCGAGAGGCTGCTTGAAGCGGGCGCGGACGCGCGGGAGGTGTATCCGCCCGCGACTGGAATCCCCGCCATCGATTTGGTCCTCGAGCGGTATCGTGAATCGTGAATCGTGAATCGTGAATCGTGACTCGGGACTCGGGAATCGGGAATCTGGAATCTGGAAGCTGGAATCGCAGTTCAGTCCCTACGCGTTGATGTGGCGTTCCACCACGGATGTCGCGGCCGCAGCGTGGCGGCTGGCGTCTTTCAGGATCTCCTGCGCCTCTGCTGCCAGTGGGGTGCCGAGTGACTTGTTCGTCATCGACGACACGTTGATCCTCACGTTGTAGACAGCGCCACGACAGGCCGCTTCGGCGAGCAGTGCGGCGACACCAGCGTCCGACGCCGCGTTGGTGTTGCCGTGCTCCGCGGCTTCGGCGGCCAGCGCCGCAACCGCGGCGCAGGCACGTGCTGTTTCGATCGGCACCTGCGCCGCTCCCACGAGCGCACTATCGATCGCGGTCGTGCGCAGGGCCGACTGTTCTTCCGTGTCCTTGGGCAGTTTGTACGCGATGGTGACACCCTCGTAGGCCTTCGCATCGCGCACAACGAGTTCCTGGAGCTGCGTGACGAGCGCTGTTGCCTTGAGACCGAGCTCCTTCATCCGCGACTCCACCGACGCGTATTTCTTGCGACCAACGGTGAGTCCGGCGACCATCTGCGCCAGGGCCGCTCCCAGCGCGCCAACGTGCGCAGCGACCGAACCGCCACCCGGGGCAGGGGTCGCCGCCGCAACGGACGCGGTAAACGCAGTGACGCTTTCGCCCCCTGTGACGGCCTCGCGAACACGACGGTCGAGCACCATTTGCGGCGTGAACCCGCGAAGCTGGATGTGACGGGCACCGGCCTCGAAGAGCGCGCGCTCCGGTACCAGGCCGACGATTTCGCTCCACGTTGGCGTGACGCCGTGCGCGGCGGCTTCCAGGCGGACGATTTCGTATGCGCGGTGCAGTGGAGTGCCTTCGAGGTCCACGAGGTTCATCGAGACCTGCGCCTGACCCTCGACTTCGAGACCAAGTGCCTTCACGTAGCGCAGTCCGCCGGTGGAGAACCGCACGGCTTTCGCGACTTCACGTGCCACCGGCATGTTGCTGGCCGGGCCGAGGTAGACGTTGAACGCGACGAGGAAGGGACGAGCACCGATCGCGGTTGCGCCCGCGGTGGGATGGATCTTTGCTTCGCCGAAGTCGGGCTTCCGTTCCGGGTTGGTCGCGATTTCGTCGCGCAGGAGCTCGAACTCGCCGCGGCGCACGTCGGCGAGGTTGGCGCGGTCGGGCCGCGTTGCGGCGCGTTCGTACAGGAATACGGGAACCCGGAGCTCGCGGGCGGCACGCTCGCCTAACGTGCGGGCGAGGAGGATGCAATCCTCCATGGTGGTGCCTTCGAGCGGCACGAACGGCACGACGTCGGTGGCGCCAATGCGGGGATGTTCGCCCTGATGTTTCGTGAGGTCGATGCGTTTCGCAGCTTCGCTCATGCCCGCGAACGCGGCGTCGACGGCGCGGTCGAGCGGGGCGACGAACGTGATGACGGAGCGGTTGTGGGAGGAATCGGACGAGACGTCGAGGACCGCAACGCCATCTACTTTCGCGATCGCCGCGCGTATGGCTTCGACGACTTCCTTATCCCTGCCCTCCGAAAAGTTGGGCACACACTCGACAAGTTTCACGGACTGGATGGGAGATGGGAGATGTGAGATAAACTGCAAACTACCTGGTCACGTCTGATTCGAGCGGTCAATGCCCCGGTTGCAGACAGTCGAGTAGCCACGGGTGGAGCAGCCCGTTGGAGGCGACGACAGGCGAATGCGACACGACGACGTCACGACCTTCGAGGTCCGTCACTCGCCCACCGGCTTCGCGCACAATCAGCAATCCAGCAGCGATGTCCCAGGGCGCGAGCCTCAATTCCCAGAAGGCATCAAACCGGCCGGCGGCGACTGAGGCGAGGTCGAGCGCGGCGCTCCCAGCACGGCGTATGCCGGACTGCGCGCGGGTGATACGCTCGAACTGCCTGACGTAGTCCTCGAGGAACTCGAGGTTCTTGAACGGAAACCCTGTCCCGATCAGCGCCCGACGCGGCGTGTTGACCTGGGAAACACGAATTGCCTTCCCGTCGCAGAAGGCGCCTTCGCCCGAGATTGCGGTAAAGAGCTCACCGTGCGGAACGTCCAGGATAGCGCCGGCGACGACCTCACCCTCGGACATGACGCCTATCGAGACCGAATAGGCCGGGAACCCGTGCAGGAAGTTGGTTGTGCCGTCGAGAGGATCTACCACGAAGACCGTGTCGCCCTGCGTCGATGCGGTGGGGGACATCTCTTCGCCAACCACCAGTGCCCCGGGAACGAGGCGGTTAAGGACCTCACGAATCCGTGTTTCGGCGCCGGTATCGACCTCACTCACGAAGTCGGCGGCCTGCTTCTCACGGATGTCGAGGGACGCTCGATCGCCGGCACGAGACCTGATGAAATCAGCCGCAACCCGAGCCGCGTCCACGGACGCCTCGAGCAGGGCGCTGTTCCTGGACTGAACCACGCGTTGCGACGCCATTCACGCCGCCCTTAGTTTGCCCGGATGCCAAGAATCTTCAGCGGCATCCAGCCTTCGGGCGAACTGCACATCGGCAACTACCTGGGCGCGGTCAAGAACTGGGTCCAGTTGCAGCACGAAATCGAGTCGTTCATCTGTATTGTCGATTATCACGCGATCACCCAGGTGTACGAGCCGGAGGACTTGCGGCGCCGCACGTACGAGATGGGTGTCTCGCTGATGGCGGCGGGCATCGATCCCGCGAAGGCCACCCTCTTCGTCCAGTCGCGGGTGCCGGAACATACCGAGCTGGCGTGGATCTTCAACACGATCACACCGCTTGGGGAGCTCGAGCGCCAGACGCAGTTCAAGGACAAGGCGAGCCGACAGGAGTCCGTTGCGGCCGGCATCCTGAACTACCCGGTGCTCCAGGCGGCGGACATCCTGCTCTACAAGGCCGACACCGTGCCCGTCGGTGAGGACCAGGTGCAGCACCTGGAACTGTCGCGTGAGATCTCGCGGCGGTGGAACGCGCGTTTTGGCGAGGGATTTTTCCCCGAGCCACAGGCGCGCCTAACGCCGACTCGCCGGATCATGGGGCTCGATGGCCAGGCCAAGATGTCGAAGTCGCTCGGCAATACGGTGAGCCTGCTCGAGACGCCTGACGAGATGTGGAAGAAGCTGCGGCCGGCGATGACCGACCCGGCGCGCGTGAGGCGTGAGGATCCCGGCACGCCCGAGATCTGCAACATCTACCACCTGCACAAGGCGTTTTCACCCGCCGCGACGGTGGATCACGTTGCGGTGCAGTGCCGCACGGCGGGATGGGGCTGCATCGACTGCAAGAAGGTGCTGTTCGAGAACATGAACGCGGAATTGACCCCAATCCGCACCCGCGCCGCCGAGCTGACCGCCAACCCGTCCAGGGTGAAGGATGCACTCGACGCAGGGGCGGCACACGCGGCCTCGATGGCGAGAAACACGATGGCGGATGTGAAGCAGCGCATGGGCCTCTCCTGAGCGGGCATCCGCCATCTGCCCTCGCAGGCCGAAGGCGGCCCTCGGACCGGATCAATTGCCTGAGGGGCGGCGCAATCGTCGTGAATGTGGCTCTCTGTGCCCTGCGGGATCAGAAGTCTCTCATCAGGATCCGCGGCGCGGTCCTGGGTGTCTTTGACGAGGAGCTGCTACCGGTGACGAGTCCGTTGTGGGGGAAGCGCAAAATGGTCATCACCCCTCACGTAGCAGCGGTCGCTCCGCGACTCTTCTGGAAGCGGGCACTGGAACTGTTTCTCGACAACTGGGAGCGGTATCGTGCGGGCATGCCGCTCAGGAACCGAATCGACAAGCACGCGGGATACTGACTGAATGGAAAAGATCATCAAGGCGGCTATCGACCGGGGCGCTTCCGACCTGCATATCAAGGCCGGGGACGTTTTCCGCGCTCGAATCGATGGCAAGCTGGTGGCCATGACGAAACAGGCGCTGACGCCCGAACAGACGCGGGCGATCGCGCTGCGGCTCATCACGAACGACAAGGCGCGTGAAAAGATCGACCAGCTCACGGACTACGATTGTTCGTGGGGAGCGCCGGGTATCGGCCGGTTCCGCGTCAACATCCTGCGGCAGCGCTCGAGCTTCATGGTCGTTATGCGGGTCATCCCATTCAAGGTTCCCACGGTCGCTGACCTGGCGCTTCCACCGGTGTATGAAAAGATCGCCGAGGTAGAGCGCGGAATGGTGCTGGTGACTGGCGTGACCGGGTCGGGAAAATCGAGCTCGCTGGCGGCAATGATGCGCCACATGAACGAAACGATGGAGAAGCACATCGTCACGC
The DNA here is from genome assembly GCA_035559475.1 of Gemmatimonadaceae bacterium. Taxonomy (GTDB): domain Bacteria; phylum Gemmatimonadota; class Gemmatimonadetes; order Gemmatimonadales; family Gemmatimonadaceae; genus JABWBJ01. The sequence goes on along the minus strand of DATMBT010000115.1, from coordinate 1,608 downwards.
TCGAGGAGCCGATCGAGTTCCTGCACCGCGACGTGCGCTCGTCGATCACGCAGCGCGAAGTGGGAACCGATACCGAATCATTCCGCCAGGGACTTCGTGCTGCGCTACGGCAGGACCCCGACGTCATCGTCCTTGGTGAGCTCCGCGACGCTGAAACGATCGACACCGGAATGAAGGCGGCCGAGACCGGCCACCTGCTGCTGTCCACGCTGCACACTCCGGACGCGCAGACCACGATCATGCGCATGATCTCGATGTTCCCGCCCGAGGAGCACGACGGTGTGCGCCTCCGCCTGGCGGAGGCACTTCACGCGGTCATTTCGCAGCGCCTGTTACCGCGCATGGACGGCAAGGGACGAGTGGCGGCCTGTGAGGTCATGATCGTCACGGCGGCCATCCGCGACCTTATTCTTCAGCAGCGCATTGGCGAGATCCGCGATTTCATCGCCGACGGACGCGAGCAATACGGTATGCAGACGTTCGACCAGCACCTGGCCGACCTGGTGACGCAGGGTGTGGTCTCGTTCGATGTCGCACTGGCTGCGTCGACGCAGCCGGCGGATTTCGAGCTCAAGATGAACATGTTCCGCCAGGGATCCGAGGGCGCGGGACATCAATACATGGATGTCACTGGAGGAAGAGGCTGATGGCTCGGCGGTTTGGCGGGGTGATGGGACCCCTGGTAACACCATTCAAGGCAGACGAATCGCTGGACATCGCGGGATTCGAGACCAATGTGCGTGCGCACATGGCCGCGGGTCTCGAAGGCGTCCTGGTCGCAGGCTCCACGGGCGAAGCGGCGCTACTTGGTGATGATGAACGTCGCATCCTCCTCGAGGCTGCACGCCGAATCGTTCCCACGGAGCTCACATTGCTGGCCGGTACTGGTGCCGAGTCGTCGCGTCACTGCATCGCGCGTTGCCGTGACGCAGCGTCGTCAGGCGCTGACGCGGTGCTGGTCGTTGCGCCGCATTACTACACGAGTTCGATGACGCCGGCCGCGATCAAGGCGCACTTCCTCAGGGTTGCGGATGAAAGCCCGCTGCCGGTGTTGCTGTACAACATTCCGAAGTACATGCACTTCCGCCTCGAGCCCGAGCTCATCGCCGAGTTGGCCAGGCACGAGAACATCCGTGGCATGAAGGACTCCGCGGGCGACATGACTTTCTTCGCGCGTTATGTCGAGTCGCAGAGTGACAAGTTCGACGTCATGACTGGTCACGGCGGCACGTTCGCGACTGCGCTCAAGCTCGGTGGCCAGGGCGGCATCCTCGCCGTCGCGCTGTTCTCACCGGAACTCGCGCTCGAGGTCTGGGAATCGAGCAGGGAAGGACGCACGGCAGACGCAGACGCGGCGCAAAAGCCCCTCGTTCCACAGGCAGCGGAGATTGTCGCGCGCATGGGAGTGCCGGGTGTGAAGGCAGCGATGGAGCGAATCGGTCTGGTCGGCGGCAGCGTAAGGCTCCCGTTACTCCCGATTGCGCCCTCTGACGCCGCCATGCTCGACGGGCTTCTCAAGCCGGTGGCTGTGACTCGTGACGCGTGACTGGTGACTCGGCTATCTGACCTCTGACCTCTGACCTCTGGTCTTTGGCCTTTGGGCTGAAT
>DATMBT010000114.1:0-4789 GCA_035559475.1 Gemmatimonadaceae bacterium | reverse complement strand
CCTTCCTGAATCGAACCGCCGACCAGTCTTCATCGATGGCGACCATACGGACGCTCTCGAATCCGGCTTTGCCCAGGCTGTCCCAACCCGAATCACGATTGATCGTCGATGTGTAGCGCTTCGATGACTGCTTCGGGTACGCGAACCAGATCACCGCGTCACCCCTCGCCTTTGACGCGACACCCTTCACTGCCGCGTCCACCTCGGGCTGCGTCATGACAAAGGCGATGGAGAACGCCAGGTCCTTCGCCTCATTGAGCGAATGCAGAACCGTGACGCCCTTGAGTTTCTTCAGCTCCGGCTCGAACGATGCGGGAGCGTTGAGGACCACGATTTCCGTTTGGTCCTTCAGCTGCAACTTGTCGAAGACGCTCGCCATGAGTTTGCCTCCACTTGAATTCAGGTTCACCGACAGCGACTCCCCGGGACCTCCGCCTGCTGGCCTGTCCACGGCGCGCCGCCGTTGAGTGGCACGTTCGTGTGCACGGTGTACGTGGCCATCACGCTCTCGAATGGCCACTCATAAATGAGCGCAATCCACGACCGCGCCAGGTTGGTGCCGGACGGGACTCCAACGTCGAGTCGCAGCGTGTCGCGAAACGCGCGTGTGGTCGTGTCGAGTCTCGCAGCATCAGGCGACAGGCCGAGCAGCGGGGCCAGTCGGGCAGCGCGACCCTCGGAGATGACCTCGAACCCCTTTGAAGTACACGACGCGAGGCCGGCTCGCACGCGCAGGTCCCAGTAGTCCTGGCGATCCACCTGGTACGTGCGCACGGCGCCTGCAGGCGCGAGGACATACACCCAGTGATCCTGGACTGCAATCGTCCCCTCCAACCGCGCCTGGATTCCATATCCGGACCTGAAGGAGTTCACCGTAAAAGGCATTACCGGTCCGGGCGATCCCCGTCCGGACCGCGTCGCGCCGCAGCCGGCAGTAACCATGCCTAACAACAGCGTGGTGAGCAGCCTCACGCCGGCACGCCATCGAAGAACTCCACCACGCCACTTTCCAGCGAATATTCCGCCCCCACCACGATCAGGCCTTCGCGCGCAATGAGCGACTCGAGCAAATCCGATCCGTGCCGTAACTGGCTCGCCGACACGCGCACATTGGCGCGCACCGCGTCACGGATGAGCGCCTCCGGATCGTGACGGAGGTCCGTCGCCAGCAGCGCCTCGACTGATGGACGCACGCGGTCAACAATGGAGTACAGGTGTCGCGCCCGCGGAACGGAAGGTTGTTGGAGCGCGTCCAGTGTGGCTTCCACCGCGCCGCACCGGGAATGGCCAAGCACGACGACGAGGCGCGTGCTGAACTTGCCGGCGGCGAACTCCACGCTGCCGATCTGCGACGGAGCGACGATGTTGCCGGCCACACGAATCACGAACAGGTCGCCGAGCCCCTGGTCAAAAACAATCTCGGCGGGAACCCGCGAGTCGGAACAGCCGAGGATGATCGCGAACGGCTCCTGTCCGTTGGCCAGGTCACCCCGGTGCGCACGGCTTGCATCAGTCGCGTGGCTGCGGACGTCCGCCACGAAACGCGCATTGCCTTCCCGCAGCCTTTGCAGTGCCTCGATCGCTGGAATCATCTGCCTGACGAATTGGGAAACGGACCCGGCAATCAACGCGTTGGGTTCGCTCTGCGCCAGAGCAATGTGAACCGTGATGAAATTTCAACCGGACGCAGGCGGGAACGGGAGAACGTGCGTCGGGTCACACGGATACAGTCACGCCTACAGGAGGATCTATGGACAACAAACCTCGCCCGAAGACCACCAAAGATTCGACATGGAATGATGAACAGGACAAAATGACGAATCCGAATCGTCGACAGGAAGAGGACGAGGAAAACGTGGAAACGCCGTCCCGCAGTGGACAGCGCGCCAATAATCCCGATCCTGGCTCGTCCCAAGGCAAGCCTTCGGATCGTCGTGATGAACTGCAGGGTGACAAGCGGCAGACGGACCCGTCTCGCCGTCAACATCAGGGCAGCGAGGAGTAATCTTCTCCGTGAGGCGGCCAGGCTCCAGAGCCTGGCCGCTTTCACGTGCCCAGCAGCACCGAATGACTGGTGAATGAATCGTGCTGCGTCGCGGCCGCGAGCATCCACGCCGCCACATCAGCGCGACGAATCGTTGACGTAAGCGCATAACGATCCACCGGTTTCGCGCGCCCCCGCGGCGCACCGTTCATCAGGGTGACCGGGCGGACAGCCAGCCAGTCCAGCGAACTCTGGGCGAGTCGAGCTTCCATGCCGGCCAGGTCTCGATAGGCAACCGCCACATTGCCTGTGCTGACAAGCTTCTGCACGGGCCATGTAAGGTTCTCAAAACTCTCGGCCACGCCACCGGCGCTGATCACCACGAGGCGCCTGACATCCCGGCTTTCCATCGCGCGAGCAAGGGACGAGGCCAGCCGCGTGGTGAGATCAGGCGGCGAGAGGAGGCCGGCAAACGGACTCTTCCCGGCGCGGCGCAAACCGACGCACGATACCACGGCGTCGTGACCACTGAGCGTGCCTTCCAGGAACGATGGATCGGTGAGGTCGCCGCGGACGACGTTCACTCCCGACATTCCGTTCACGGCGCTGGAATGCCGGACGAGAGCCGTAACTGCATGCCCCTTCCCGGTGGCGACGCGGACAACCCATTGGCCAACGCCACCAGAGGCGCCAAGAACCATGAGTCTCACGGCGGACAAATCTTGAGCCCGCCGCTTGAAGAACAAGGGCTGTTTGTCAGGCCGCCGAGAGCGCGTTTACTCCGTTGAGTACCACGCCCATCATGAGTCCCCACTGCCAGAGGCAGCAGAGGACCGCGAGCGGCAGCACGAGGAACGGCCAGCGTCGATGGCGATACACGACCCACGCCGAAACGCCGAGTTGAAGCAGGAACAGCGCCGGGACGTCGACGCCAGAGGCGTTGAGCAGGATTCCCGCATCATTGCCCCACCATGTGAGGACAAAGCCGAGCAGGATGGGCAAGAGCAACCAGAGGGGTGTCGTGGCGGCATTCATTTCACAGGCACGCGCGGCCGTTGCCCATCTGGGGGCGCTGCACGCAGCAGCGCTGAAGCCCAGTGTCCCGGCAACGAGGAGCACGCCGCCGGTCGTCGTTGAGAGAAACTCGAAGAGTCCGCTCATAATCCCCTGGTACAACGATGCGCGATGCCCACAGGTCACGCCATACCCGGGTTCCCGGTCAGCGACGGACAACACGCGTCCGCGCACTCCGCTTTTTCCGGACGGCGCTTCCTGACCGTACCCGCACCCTGCTCCGTCGGGTCCGAGACGTCTTCACTTTGCGCTTCGTTTTCGTCTTCCGCCGTCGCGCCTTCGGCTTCACTCGCTCCGGAAGTTTGGCGCGGCCGGTCTCCCGGTTCCACTCTTCGTAGACCTCGGGGGTGATCTCTCCCTCGACGAGGAGTTGCGCAAACTTGCGCCGCTGGGCCTTGCTCTTGAACGGCATCTGAGTCCGCCAGTAGGGGTGCGATTTCATCGTACCCCGGCCCGCCAACGCGTTCACGCGACCTCAACGAGTCGCCTATTGCCCAGCTGGAATTTCATTGCGGCTGTTGTGTATCAACAAGAGACCCGCAGCCTGGAGCAACTCCGTGGCGCACCCGACTTATCCACGTACGGATCCCGGTCACGCGACCCGCACGGACCCTGATGTGCAGGAGTTCCTGCACCGGTTTGCGTGGGCGCTGACGACCGGTGACGGACCCGCGGCGTCGAAGCTGTGGGCGTGTCCGGCGCTCATCGTCGGCGACGACATCGTGCAGACGATCATGGACCGCAGCGAACTGGAACGGATGTTCGCGGTGGCGCGCGAGCAATACAACGCGTGGGGCATCACGGACACGCGCGGCGAGATGCAGGGCCTGGAGTGGCTGAGCGATCGCGTGGTGCTGGTGCACCTCCGATGGCCGCAGCTCGATGTGACCGGCCAGGAGAAGGGCGAGGAGTGGTCAACCTGGGTCTTGCGACGCGACGACCACGGAGACCTGAAGTTGCACGTCGCCATAACCGGCAAACCTCAGCCCGAACACCCGGACCTGCCTGCCTGACGAGGCCCGGACGCCACCGGGCGTCACACGCTACGACGATCCGCGACTTGCGTGACGTCGGTGATGACGGCGACCTCCGCTCCTTCGTCGGGCGAGGGGCGTTCATACATCGCGAGGAATCCGTCGAGCGTCGCGGGATCGATGCGGAAGTTGTAACGCGGAAGGTCTGCGTTCCGTCGCTCCAGTCGCTCGCGCACCAGGTCGAGCGGGGTGTCGACGTGGTGAATCATGGTGCGCGCCCCCACTTCCGTGGCGAGCGCGATGTGATGCATCCGGTGCTCGCGGTAGAAAAAACCGTCGTCGAGAATGACATCCACTCCCCGGCGAAGGAACTCGGATGCCGAGTCCCACATGAGTTCACGACAGGCCAGCACGCGTCGGGTGTGCTCATCCTGTCCCACGGACGGCAGCGAATATTTGCCGAATGCCGTGATGAGCCAACGGTCGAGGCAGAACAGCACGCCCCGCGTTTCCGCCTGCAAGGCGAGCGCGTACGTCGTTTTTCCGGAACACGGAAGACCTGAAATCAGGTGGAGCGTTGACAGCGTTTTCGCAGGGAAGGAAAACCGACCGGATCTGTCACTGGCTCAGCGCCGCGCGCCGTTTCCCGCGTCGCCGAGCGCGTTACGGAGAGCCGCGCGAAGCAACCGCAGCGAATCCGCGTACGCCTCAGACTTCGACAAGTCGGTCTTCTCGAGCGGATCGCGCCGGAGGTCGT
>DATMBT010000113.1:0-6901 GCA_035559475.1 Gemmatimonadaceae bacterium | reverse complement strand
GTCGATCCGTATTTCTCCGCGACCAAGCTCGAGCTGCTGCTGAAGGATCATGCGGTCGCGGCGCGGGCCGCTGCAGGCGACCTGCTCGTCGGAACAATCGACACGTGGCTGGTCTGGAAACTCACCAACGGTGCGGTGCATGCGACGGACCCGAGCAACGCGTCACGAACCATGCTCTACGACATCGATCGACTCGAGTGGTCCGCGGAGCTGTGCGAGCTGTTCGGGGTCCCTCGCCAGGTCCTGCCGGAAGTGCGTCCCTCGTCAGGCGATTTCGGCGTGGCCGCAAAGGATTGGTTCGGATCCGCCATTCCGATTCGTGGCGTGGCTGGCGACCAGCAAGCGGCGCTGTACGGACAGGGATGCTGGCAGTCCGGTGAAGGGAAGAACACATATGGCACCGGCGCGTTCCTGCTGTTCAACGCCGGCACCCAGAGGCCCTCCGGCGGCGGAGGGCTCCTGACGACCATTGCCTGCGACGCGCGAGGCAAGCCCGCGTACGCGCTCGAGGCGTCGATCTTCATCGCTGGCGCAGCGGTCCAGTGGCTTCGCGATGGACTCGGACTCGTGGCGCGAGCCGCGGAGACCGAGGCCATGGCGCGGTCGCTCGACTCGAACGACGGCGTGTATTTCGTGCCGGCGCTGGTCGGCATGGGCGCGCCTCACTGGGAGCCGGCCGCACGCGGGACGATCTTCGGCCTCACGCGCGGCAGCCACAAGGCACACGTGGTGCGCGCCGCCCTCGAGGCGATGGCCTACGGAACACACGACGTCGTCGAGACGATGTCGACCCACGGACTCGGCAAGCCGGGCTTGTTGCGTGTCGATGGCGGAGCGGCGTCGAACGACTGGTTGATGCAGTTCCAGTCGGACCAGCTCGGCATTCCTGTCGAACGGCCGGATGTGGTGGAAACGACCGCGTTAGGCGCCGGCGGCCTGGCTGGCATCGCGTCCGGTGTGTGGACCAACCCGTCGGAGTTCCTCGCCGGGCGGTCGTTCACCCGCTTCGAACCCACCGACGACAGGGAAACGACTACAGCGAACCTGGCCGGCTGGCGCCGGGCGGTGCGGGCGAGCCTCGCCTGGGCGAGGGATACCACCTAGCTCCATCATTCTACGGGCTAGCTAGATTGGTGGGTAATGTCGCCAAGCCGAGTCCCGTAAAACATTTTCACCACGGGGGTCATGGAGGTCACGGGGGACTGCTAACGCTCAAGAACTCCTGTATCGATGGTCTTCCCCGTGTACCCCGTGACCCCTGTGGTTTAGTGTTTTCTGGTTTCTCTTCACAAGAATCCCTATCATGCGTCGCTATCTCTTGCTCATAACGTTGCTGCTCGGATGTAGCCCGTCCGAAACTCCGCCTGGGCAGACGCCACCTGCGGCTCAGGCTGTGCCCTCGACTCAGGCGCCTTCGGATGCCGCCGGGACCAAAAAGGTCCTGGATTCCGCGGGCTTCACCGATGAGCGCGTCCGGAAGGCCTACGAGGCCGCGAAGCAATACGCTCACGTGCTCGAGAGCATCTACTGCTATTGCCGCTGCAAGGAGAACATCGGCCACCGCGCGCTCGTGGAGTGTTTTGAAACTGACCACGCCTCGCACTGCGATGTCTGCATGAACGAGGCAATCATCGCTGCGCGAATGACGCAGGAAGGCAAGACGCCGAAGGAGATCCAGAAGGCCATCGACGCCTACTATGCCGGCTGAGGGCGGTCCCCCGCCGGGCATTCCGGAGCGTCGCCGGGATCCACTGTTCCGATCGTTGATCGACGACATGATGCAGCAGATCCGCGAGCTGCACGCGCATGCCGGGCCCTGGCCGGCTGAGGAACGTGCGAAGATGGAAGCTGACCTGGAGCGCATCATGGCCCAGGTCCGCAACGCAGCGCTTCGATCCGGAGAGTGAACAAGCGGCACCGCGCAGCGATCGATGCTCTGGATCGCTGACGCGAGTCTGTGGGTGGCGGTCGTGCTGACCGGCCTTGCCGCTGGCACCGTTGCCTCGCGCTGGAACGATCAGCGCGTCGCGGTTTCGCGGGTGGCGGAATTGCTGCTGCTCGCCGGCGCGGCCGGAGCCGTCGTCGCCTGGTGTGCGCACGCGGGATCGTTGCTCAGCGGCGGGCCTGACGCGCTTTTCGACGCCCGGGTCCCCATCGGCGTCAGTTCGATGTTCCGGCTCGCGGTCCTGTGGGCGACGCTCGCCGGCGCTTCGCTCACGTTCGGCTCCATCATGCTCGTCAGGCTCGTACTCTCGGCCAGCGGCGCCCGCGCGGCGTTGTTCTCGTCAGGCATGGCGCTATTGGCGCTGGGGACTTCCCTGTGGTTCATGCCTCGCACCGGTGACGTTGTGGCCGACGCGGTTCCGGCATTCGTCGTGTCGGGGCCCGCTGCGATGGCGCCGCTCTTCGCCCTCGTCGCGCTTGTGCTGCTGGCATGGATCGTTGCCACCTCGCTGGCCACGAATCCGACCACGCCCAGGACCGCGTTGATCTGCGCATGGGTGTTTTCGACCGCTGCCGTCGCGGCTGAGCAAATGGCGCGCAGCCAGCTCGGCATCGGTCCGCGGGACCCGGTGGTACTTGGTAGTGCCTCGTCAGGCCTGCTGCTGTGGCTCATCTGCAGTGCGCTCCTGCATTCCAGGGTGCAACGATTCGTGCTGCGATGGATTCCGGTGCAGGCAACACAGGATCGCTTGTCGAAATACGCGAGCTGGACGGGCCACACCGGCGCCATTCTGCTCGCGGTGTCGTTTGCGGCGCACGCCTTTGCCCAACGCTCCACCGTCGCTCTACCGCCCGGGACCACCGTCACGGTCAACGATGGCTTTCACCGACCCTGGCAACTCGTAAACCAGGGCGTTTCCCGTTTCGATGCCGAAGGTGTTGACGTCACCGCGGTAGCCATCGAGGCGCGCGATCCGCGAGGAGCGCCGAGCCTCCTGACGCCGGAGATCCGGGAGTATCACGGACGTGAGGGGCAGCACCTGGCATCGGATGTCTCCATCCGCGCCTCGACCGGGCGAATCACGCAGGTGATGCGGGTGCTGCTCTCCCCGCCCGATTCGCTCGATGTCGCGAGCGTGCGCGTTACCTTCCTCCCAGCGCCGGTTCTCTGGCCACTCGGCGTGGTGTTACTTGGACTGTCGGCCACCCTCGCGTTGATGTCATCACCACCGAGCCGGTCGCCTGCGCCATGACGACAAACGAACTATTGATCCTGGTCGTGATCGGGGTGGTGGCCGCGGCGTTCGTCCTCCGACCGCTGCTGCGCGGCCGTGATGCCAGTGCGGCCCGCGCGCCGCGACCGGGCCCACGGGCGGCGGCCGTTGGGCGTCCGGTCGCCTCCGAGGAACTGGCGGAGCTGGAACTGGACCGCGCCATGGGCCGCGTGAGCGAAGCCGACTTCGAGCGCTGGCGCAATGAGCTCGAGCCGGTGCCTGACACTCGTCAGGCGGAACCGGCCGATGACCGCGACCGTGCCGAGGCGCTGGTCAGGCGGTGGCGCGAGGCGCCGCGCGCAAAGTGTCCGTCGTGTGGTGAGCGCCCGGAGCCCGGGCCGCGGTTCTGCTCGAACTGCGGCGCTTCGCTCGACGCCTAACGCTCGATCTCGTCCAGGCGGCGGAGGGCGATGCGCAGCGGGAGGAACGTCGCCAGCAGGCAGACCGCGGCCGCACCGGCGAGCCCGGCGACGAGGTCCCGGGGCGCTGCCACCTCGCCCGCGGACCGTGCACCGAGCCAGGTGTAGATCGGCCGGGCCTCGAGCACGAGGACGGCGCCGATCAGGCCCACGGCGGTCATCATGAAGAGCAGGCCGCCGAAGGAGGTCGGGATCTGCGCGGCATTTTCGGACTCGAACCGCGGGTAGAGCGTGCCGAATCCGATCGCGAGCGAAGCGATCGCGAACGTCATCAGCGTGATGGTGCCGATCGAGATGAAAAACATGAACGGGCTCACCTGCAGCATCACGTCGGTGACCCCCACGATCCCGACGGCCAGCACGAGCAGCGGCAGGGTCCCCGTCCAGTACTTCGCCCAGAGCAGGTCGCGCATGGACATGGCGCTCGAGCGCAGCAGCCACCAGGTGCGTCCCTCGAGGCTCACCGCCGGGAACAGGAAGCGCGCCGCGATGGACGCGAGCACAAACCCGGAAAGCGCGAGGTTCAGGAACGGGATGATGTTCACGATCAGGAACGTCATGCCGTCGCCGGTGAGCGGCAGGTAGCGGATGTTCACCACGTAGACCACGACGAGCACGGCCAGCAGGATGAGCTGCGACCACTGCGTGGAGTCGCGGAAGAACAGCCGCAATTCCTTCAGCACCAGCTCACGACGAAGGACGCCTAACGGGCCCAGGACCGTGCGGAGCGCGCGGGTGCCGGCGCCCTCACGTGCGAACCGTTGTGCGCCCTCCTGGGCCTTCGTGAAGCCGACGGCGTAGAGCTTCCAGTGGAGCAGGGCGCCCAGGACGACCAGGCCGGCTGCCGTGGACCAGAGCAGGTAGAGCGGCAGCAGGTCGCCGCGGCCGGTGAGGGTGCCCATCAGCACTCGCTGCAGCCAGTCACTCGGCAGGAACGGCGAGGAGGAGCCGCGCAGGATCGAGATGAACTCCACCAGCGAGCGGAAGCCTTCGGGCCGGGCGAGTTGCTCGGGCCGGATGAGCCGGAAGAGCACCACGAGGCCGGCCGCCGCCAGCACGCCGATCACGGACAGGATGTCGCGCGTGCGCCGCGCGGGAAACACGTTCACCAGCACCAGGGTGATCGCGCTGCCTAACGCCGCTGGTATGATGAGGAACGGCACGAACCCGGCGACGGCCATCAGGACGTACCCCAGGCCACCATCGAAGGCAACGCCGTAGGCAGCCAGCATTGGTACACTCAGCAAGGCCACCATCCAGCTCGAGTGCACGGCCGTCTCGAACAGGCGGCTTCCGTAGAGCGAGAGCCAGTCCACCGGCGACGACATCAGCAGATCGAGGTCGCGCGCGAGGAAGAAGCTGGAGAGCGCGGCAATGATGTTCGACAACAGCAGGATGGACGCGAACGAGAGGAGCAGGATGCCGAGGAGCCTGCCCGCCAGCAGCGCGCCGATTTCCTCCACGCCGGCGAAATACCTGAGGACCCGGTACAGGAGCCCGAACGCCACTGCCCAGAACACGAACCCCACGACCGCCAGGACCGCCATCCGTGCCCCGCGGCCACGCTCGCCCTGCGCGGCGCGTGCACGGGCCGTGAGCCACTTGGGGCTCATCAGGGTGAGGAAGGGAACCGGAGACGAAAGTGGCACCGCCTGTCCGCCGTGCGGCGTGTACTTGAAGTCAGCCCTCAGCGAATCAGCACCCGGCATTTCACGCATTGAGGACGTCCACCAGGTCGCGGGCGGCGGTTTCTCCCGTCAGCCGCAGGAAGATGTCTTCCAGTCCCTCCGCGCCTGACTCGGCGTGGCGCCGCAGTTCCTCCATGGTCCCGGAGGCAGCGATACGGCCGCGGCGGATGATGGCGATGCGATCGCACATGTGCTGCGCCACCTCGAGCGTGTGTGTCGACATCATGATCGTGTGACCACGGCGCGTGTATTCGCGGAACAGGTCCTTCAGCGTGCGGGCGGCCTTGGGATCGAGCCCCACCATGGGCTCGTCCACCACGATCACCTCGGGCCGGTGCACGAGCGCGCTCGAGATGATGAGCTTCTGCCGCATGCCGTGGCTGTACGACTCCACCAGCTCGTCCCGCCAGTCCTCGAGGTCGAACAGGCCAAGCAGCTCGCGACTACGGTGCTCGACCTGTGCGCCCTGCTGGCCATACAGGCCGGCCACGAAGCGCAGGAACTCCATCCCGGTCAGCTTCTCGTAGATGAAGGGCCGGTCCGGGATGAATCCCAGCAGGGCCTTGGCTTCGTTAGGCTGCCTCACGACGTCGATGCCGCCGATCCGTACCCGGCCCGCGGTGGGGCGCAGGATGCCGGCGATCATCCGGAGCGTCGTGGTCTTTCCTGCGCCGTTAGGTCCCAGGAAGCCGAAGAGCTCCCCGGACGGAACCTCGAGGTCCAGCGCGTCAACGGCGGTGAACGAGCCGTATTTCTTGGTGAGCTGTTCGAGCTGGATCATTTATCGGATGGCGGAAGGCGGAAGGCCGGTGGCAGACATCGTGCTGATGACCGAGAGCTCGAGTCGTGTGAGGATCCTGCCGAGGTCTGGTCCGATCTCGGTCGATCCGGTGAGGAACGAGAGATGCGATGCGTCGGCCGGGAACTGGTTCAGCATTGCGTCAACCGGGATCCACCGGCCCAGGTAGACCTCGGTCCACGCGTGCATGTAGAACCGGCCGTCGTGGAGCAGGAGGCCGGCCACTGGATGCGCAGGGATGCCGGCGGCGCGCGCGATGGCGGTCGTCAGCAGCGCAAACTCGCGCGCATCTCCCGAGCGTTGGGCCAGGGCATCCGCGGCGCTGGTTGAGGGCCCGCCGGCCACGGCGCGAAGTGAGTCGTGGACCCACGTCACGATCCGCTGTGAGACCGCCGCGGGATCTTTTTCTCCGCCTGCCAGTCGCGCCGACAGCCGTGCCACCGCGGCGTCATCGCTTTCGATGCGTGGACCCGGACTCAGGTCCTTCACAAAGACCTTGCGCCACCGCTCGGATGCCGGGAGCGAATACCGGGCGGTCAGCCTGGCTGCCGGCGTCCTCCCGAACGCGATTTGTCCGCCGGCGCGATACGCGCGACCATAACGAGTGGCGAACTCGGACGGTGTTGACGCGCCCAGGTGAACACGGAGCGAGTCGAGCACCGCCGTCGGACGGGTCGTGCCGCTGGCGAGCCAGGTCCCCGAGATGACGCTGCCATTGCCGCGCGCGGAAACCACGCGACCGGGACCGGCGTTTCGCCAGTTCTCGAACGCCAGCTC
>DATMBT010000112.1:0-2619 GCA_035559475.1 Gemmatimonadaceae bacterium | reverse complement strand
GTCGAGGAGGATTGGTGGAGCGCACTAGTGCAGCGGCGTTAGCGACGTTCTTCATGACTGAGGCACCAATTGAACCCCGGGCGCAGGTGTCGCTCGGGGAGTCTGTGGCGCGCCACCTTCGCGTGCGGCGACTCGGTACGGGCGCAACGATCGCGCTGGTGGACGGCGCTGGTCGTCGTGGCACGGCCATGATTGTTCGCGAGGCGAAAGATTCCGTGACCGTCGAGATCGGCGAGGTGGAGGACGTGCCGCCGCTGCCCGAGGTTCACCTCATGGTGCCGGTGGCCGATCGGGACCGGATGCTCTGGCTCGCGGAAAAAAGCGCGGAGCTCGGCGTCACCAGCTGGCGCCCCGTCCTCTGGCGCCGGTCGCGCAGCGTCACGCCGCGTGGCGAAGGACCGATGTTCGGCGCCAAGGTGCGCGGCCGGATGATCTCGGCGCTCGAGCAGTCCGGCGGCGCACACCTGCCGCAGATCTATCCGGAGGCATCGCTCACCCGGGCGATTGCGGCGACACCACCTGGCGGCACGCGATTGATTCTCGATCCCGCGAGTCCTCCGGTGTTCAGCGTCGCCACGCAATCGCCGATCACGCTGGCCCTTGGGCCGGAAGGTGGCCTCGAGGAAGCGGAGAAGGCAGAGCTGAAGAATGCCGGGTTCCTGGCGGTGTCGTTAGGCCCGGGCATCCTCCGGTTCGAGACGGCCGGCGCCGCTGGTGTCGCTATCGCGCGGGCCCTCCTCCACCACAACGACGGGAGCGCGTAAATGGGGTCAGACTCCATTTGCCCAAAGCTGGCGCATGAGGAGCGAGGTCAAGGTGTGGGCAAATGGAGTCTGACCCCATTTACCTTCAACGACGGGGGCGCGTGATGGCTGACGACTGTCTTTTCTGCAAAATCATCCGCCGCGAGATACCCGCGACGATCGTCGCCGAAGATGAATACTGCGTCGCCTTCCGTGACATCGGGCCGCAGGCGCCGACGCACGTGCTGGTGGTGCCTCGTGAACACGTCGCGACGCTGGATGCGGTCAAGGACCCGCTGCTGATCGGCCGGGCGATGACCATGGCCGCCGAGGTGGCTCGCGCCGAGAAGATCGTGGATGCGGGGTACCGAACCGTCGTCAACACGAATGCTGGTGCCGGACAAACCGTGTTCCACGTCCATGTGCACGTGCTTGGGGGACGACGTTTTGCGTGGCCGCCTGGGTGACTGGTGACTCGTGACTCGTGACTTGGCGGCGCTGTGAACAAACACGCGCTCTCCGTCCTCGAGTTCAATCGCGTTCGCGACCTGGTTGCGGAACGTGCGGCTACGAGTGCGGGCGCGTCCAGGGTGCGTGCGCTGGAGCCTCGTCATGACATCCCGTCGCTCGAGCTGGAGCACTCGCGCGTCTCTGCGGTGCGCAGCCTCGTCGAGTCAGACTCGGGGTGGAAGAGCGAACCCATCCCGGACGTGTCGGTCGAACTGCAGCGGCTACGCGTCGCCGGTGCAACGCTGCAGGTATCGGAACTCGCCGCGTTAGGTCAGTTGCTCACGTCGTCGCGACTGGTGAAGACGGCTCTGTCCAGGGCTGATGCACCGGCGATGGCGGTTGGCCTGCTGCGTCCTTATCGCGATGCGTTGATCGTAGACGAAAACGCCGAGCAGGCGGTTCACAAGGTCATCGCGCCCGATGGTACCGTCCTCGATGGCGCGTCACCAACGCTCCGGCGGCTGCGTCGCGAGTTGCGCGATTCAGAAGGGCAACTGGTCGCGCTGCTCGAACGCATCATGAACCGTCTCGAGTCGCACCAGCGAGTGCCCGACATGTCGGTCACCGTGCGCAACGGACGATTTGTGATTCCGGTGCGTCGCGAGGGACGTGGCGCGGTTGGTGGATTGGTACACGATTCGTCGAACAGCGGTGCCACGCTGTTCGTGGAACCGCCGGCGGCGATCGAAGCGTGCAACCGTATCCGCGAACTCGAGGCCGATGAGCTGCGCGAAGTCGATCGACTCCTCGCAGAACTCACCGAGCGCCTTCGGCCCTTGGCCGACCCGCTCATCGCGTCGCTGGATGCACTCGCGACGCTGGACGGCTTGTTCGCCCGGGCCCGATTCTCGATCGACTTCGCCTGCACACCTGTCTCCTGGCGTGAGGCGGGCAGCGCGATCGCCCTCAACGACGCGCGTCATCCGTTACTGCAGGCGCAGGGCATTGCCGTCGTTCCGTTCACGCTCACGATGGAACCGGGCGAACGCACGTTGCTCGTATCCGGTCCCAACACGGGCGGGAAGACCGTCTTGCTCAAGACCATCGGCCTGCTCTCCGCGATGGCGCAATCCGGCATTCCCGTGCCGGTCGCGAAGGAGAGTGCGCTGGTTCTCTATGATGACGTCTTCGCCGATGTCGGCGACGAGCAGTCGATCGAAGCGAGTCTCTCGACCTTCAGCGCGCACCTCAAGAACATCGCCGAGATCCTGAAACGGGCGACACCGCAGTCGCTCGTGTTGCTGGACGAACTTGGCTCCGGAACCGATCCACTCGAAGGATCAGCGCTCGGCGGCGCGGTGATCGAGACACTGACGCGCCGCGGCGCGATGACGATCGCCACCACTCACCTGGGCGCGCTCAAGGA
>DATMBT010000111.1:0-2357 GCA_035559475.1 Gemmatimonadaceae bacterium | reverse complement strand
GCCTGGCGAGTGAGCGTGACGAAGGGCTCGAAGACACGCTCGGCATCCTGCGCCGGAATGCCCGGCCCGTCGTCCACGACCGTGATGTGCACCGTGTCACCAACACGTTCGGCATGCAGCGTAACCGTGACATCCTGGCCGGGGTGGACCCGCGCGTTCATCAGCAGGTTGTCGAACACGCGTCGCAGGATTGAAGCGTCGGCCTCGATCTCCGGGACGCCCGGCTCCACTGATGTCGTCAGGCGGGCGAGGCGTCCGACCCAGCCCGATTGCATTTCACGCAGGAACGTGGCCGCATCCATCGGTGTCCGCTGCACCGCGAAGATGGATGATCTGGCGTGGCCCAGGTCCACCAACTCGTCGATCATCCTCACCATCTCGGCGCCGTGCGTCCGCATCTCGCGCACCGTGGATCGCTGGGTGTCGTTCAGTTCACCCAGGTCCCCATCCTGCAGCATCTCGAGCGACGCCATGATCCCGGTCAATGGCGCTTTGAGGTTGTGCACGAGCATCAGCTCGAACGCGGCACGCTCGCGGTCGGCCATGACTCAGGGCCTGACCGTGAACCCCATACTGAAGATCCATGCGTTTTCTGAAACGCCCTGCACTTCACTCCGTGAGGCGCGCTGCACAGCCATGTCCAGCAGGACGCGCGGCCCGGCGAGCGGGAGGCCCGTGCCGGCCGAATAGAATCGCTCCTTGGACACGTCACCCGACACGGCAAAAGGCAGGTCGCGCTGACGGTAGCCGAGGTAAAAGAGTATCGGGACGTTCCGCATTTTCGGACCCTGCATCTCGGCTCCAACGCCAACTTCCCAGGTGTCATTGGCCGTGAGGTCCGTCTGCAGCAATTCATCCAGGCTTGACCACTGCGTGCGCTCCACCGACAGCGCCACGCTGGCGCCGGGCAATCCGTCGAACCGAATGCCGGCACCAAAGCGGTTGGGGATGTTGCCGGAGGCGAGCACCGTGTCGCCCACAGTCACATCGAGACCGCCACCACTCCGGAACGAGGCGGCCACCGCGATCTGCTCATGGGGTCTCCAGGTCGCACCGGCGGAAAAGCCCGCGCCCAGGTAACTGATCGTCAGCGCGCGCGAAAGCGTGCCGTACCGGAGGCTGTCGTCGTACTGACGGCGAAGGGTCATCCGGTTCTCGCCGGTAAACCCGTGCAGTCCAAAACCGACCGAAAGATTATCGCGCACCGAATAGGAAACGCCGAGACGGAGGTCGTTGATCGCGCCATTGGACTCGACACGCTCGGTGTAACCCACCGAGTCAGGGCCGAGGATCTGCCCGCCGCGAACTTCCGTCGCCCACGTGCGATCGAGCAGCGTGGAGTACGTCAGGGTGCCCATGGCCTTGGCTCCCAGCTGCAATCCCGCCATCCAGATCGGGAATCGGGCCGTCATGGTGTTATCGGTCGCCGGACCAGCCGTGACGGTCCGGAATTCCGGCTCGTACTGGAAATACAAGCCGCCCCGTCCCCAGCCTAACGTGGACGATGGATTCCGCGGCGACGTGAAGTCGAACTCGGCGAATCCGCCACCGGCCGCCCCGGCGCGCGTGCTCAACCCGCCGGTCGGGTATCCAAAGCCCTGTGTGCTGATGGTACCCTGCGCGGCACCCAGCGCGGGAAGCACCAGCACAGCGGACGCTGCGAGCATGAAACGACGCATCATGGAATCCCGAAACTCCGCACTGGAGAGTAGCTCACGCGTAACCGCGGACGCAGGTTCGGCGCCGCACTGCTCGAGTAGAACGAAACGAATCGCGGATCCACGGATTCGGGACCGGCGCGCAGGACAATGCCTTTCTGTGACGAGCCGGTGAGTCCGAGGCCCCAGGCCCGGAGCGCGTTCACGATCTCGATCGAGCGCACGCCACTGTCACCCGGGGCTACCAGTACTGAGTCGAACCCCGCACCCGGACTGTTGGTGAGGAACGCCGAACGTCCAACATCGGTGATCTCGGTACCCGCCGTGACGACGAGCGGGAATAGCGTGAGCGGAACCGTCTTATCCACGCTGTTCACCGGTCGCTGCGTCAACTCGAGTGTCGCCCGCAGCACGTTGGAGGAATCGAGAATCCGGGATGGAACGGTGAAACGAATGAGCGTGCGCTTTCCTGGCACTCCACCCACAGTGAGGAACGTGGGATCGGGAGCCGCCGGGAACTGAATCACATGCACGTAGTCGGTCAGGTCGGCCGCCAGCGTGATCTGTGATCGCGGCACGAGCGAACGCGGAAACACCGTCACGTCAGCAAACGCAGTGTCGGCGGTGGGCCGGAACCGCAGGAGCGGTGGGTCGCCACCCTCGTACGCGATGATACGGATCTGCACCAGGGCGGCGCTC
>DATMBT010000110.1:0-18884 GCA_035559475.1 Gemmatimonadaceae bacterium | reverse complement strand
TCGCGGTCCCCAGTGTCGAGGAGCGCCTCGCCCAGTTGCCGCCGCAGGTCCCAGTTCTCGGGCTCCAGCTCGAGCCGGCGCCGCAGGTGCGCCTCGGCGCTACCTAACGAGAGCGTTGGCTGTTGCACCGGCACGGCCGGCGCGGATTCATCGTCGTGTGCCCCCTCCGCAGCTTCTTCCGCGAGTTCCTGCTCCGCGAGCTCTTCCTCACCGGCTGAATCAACCAGGCCGAAGATCGGTGGGAAGGCAGCGTGTTCGTCCGAGTGTTGGTCTGAGGAACCAAAGCTCGGTGGCAATGCCATGAAGTCGTCGGGGATCTCCACGGGTTCCGGTTCGGGCTCCGGCTCCGGAGGAGCTTCCGGCACCAATGGCACGAACTCCATCACCATGGGCGGCTCGTCCTCAGGCTCCTCGACGACTGGTGGTTGGGACACCGGTCCTGGCGTCGGGTGAAGCAGCCCCGCCTCACGTGCCGCCATGTCCGCTGCCAGGTCTGCCGCATCCATCGCAGCGCGGCGGGCGTCTTCTGCGGCCGCATCCGATGTGGGGACCGGGGCGCTCACTGTTGCCGAGTCATCGGGCGTGATCGGCAGGTTTGCTGGCAGTGAGAGATCGTGCTGCCTGGGCGCGTGTTCGCGCGGCGCGTCGTCGAGTTCGAGATGGGCGAACTCGATGCCCGACATCGGGGTGGTGTGCCGGGGCGTCACCTCGCGTGGCGTTACGGACCGCGGGGTCATGTGCCGAGGCGTTGCGGAGCGTGGTGTGGCCGAGCGGGGCGTCGCTGACCGTGGCGTCGCTGATCGCGGCGTCAGGTACCGCGGTGTCACCGAGCGAGGCGCAACCTCTTCCGATTCGGGCTCCGGCTCTTCCGCAGCGGCAGGCGCTGGCTCCGGTGTCACGTCGATCACGTCGAAGGGGACATACCCCTGGACCTCACCCGCCGGGGGGTCTGAAGCGGGCAACTGGTCCACAACGAGTTCCCCGCCGAGAGGCGTCAGCGACCTCGCGATCGGTGTGGTATCGATGGGTTCCGGTTCCACCGCCGTCGACTCGAACCCCTCGGGATGCGGGGCTTCAGCGTTAGGCGGGAAGAAGGTGATCGACAGTCCAGTCAGCGCTGGAACCGGCGTGGGCACCGGCGCCCGTGCCGAGGCGGGCGACGCGCCATTTTCGGCCGAGCCCTCGGACAAGTCGAGGAAGATGAGGTCCCCGGCCGGAGCAGGCGTCGTTGTTTCGCTTCCCTCGCGTGGCGTGACGTTCGGGTCGATGGCGCGCATGCGATCGACCGTCGCCCTTGCCTCTGCGGAACGCCCTTCGGCCTGCAGCTTTTCGTACAACGACTGGAGCTGCTCGATCGCCTCGCCCTTCCGGTTCTCCTTCGACAGCAACTCGGCCAGCACGAGGCGCACGTCGTCCTGGTCCGGGTACAGCGACGCGAATTCCTTCAGGGCCCGGAACGCCTCGTCCGCCATGCCGAGCTTCTGCATGCGATCCGCGTATTCGAGGAAGTTCTTCCGCGCGTCGCTCTTGAATCCTTTCTTGGCGCTGATGCGCGCGAGCTTGTAGTACACCGCGGCGCGACCCGGGGACTGGCGCAGGATCTTGCTGCAGAGCGCAATGGCGTTGTTCAGGTACCCACGCTCGGCGTACATGTCCACGGCGCGCTCGTAGTAGCCGAGTGCCTCCGTGACACTCCCCTTCCGCATGAGCATGTCGCCGACGCGGTTGAAGAGCGGCACATCCTCGTCATCGAGGTCCTTCCCTCCCTCGTCGAGGATTTGCACGTACACCTCGAGCGCCCGGTCGAACTGTTTCTTCTGCTCGAGTTCAGCAGCCCGCTTGCGGAGCCTTGCCAGGTTCGCCGACATCAGGACGACACCCCCGTGCCGGTCCACGCCGGGCGGCCCGCCACCCAGGTACCGCGGCAGCGATGATCGCCGTACCAGTACGGCAGCTCGCGGACGTCCTCGATCTCGAACAGGGCGAGGTCAGCCCTGAATCCCGGGGCCAACTGGCCGGTTTCCTGCGCGAGACCTAACGCGGCCGCACCGTTGACGGTGGCGGCAAGCACTGCTTCGGCAACAGACATTCGCAACTGACTCACTGCCAGCGTGAGGATGAGCGGAAAGTTGGGCGTCGGCGACGTGCCGGGATTGAAGTCGGTCGCCAGAGCGACCGCAGCGCCGCGGTCCAGGAGATTTCGTGCTGGTGCGTGCCGATCCTTTCCGAGGAACATGAGCGTCCCGGGCAGCAGCGTCGCCACCGTTTCCGACGACGCGAGCGCCGCGATGCCGTCATCGGTAATGGCCCCGAGGTGATCGGCGGAGGTGGCGCGCAATTCGACCGCCAGCTCGGCGCCGCCTGACGAGCGCAACTCATCGGCATGCAACTTCAGGCCAAGGCCAGCGTCCCGCGCGGCTCCGAGGATCTTCCTCGACTCCGCGACGGTGTACGCGCCCGGTTCGCAGAAAACGTCTGCGAAAAGCGCCAGCTTCTGCTTCGCGACACGAGGGATCATCTCGTGCACGAGCAGGTCGATGTAGTTCGAACGGCCATCAGCAGTTGCGCGTGCCTCGAGGGGTACTTCGTGGGCGCCGAGGAAGGTCGGCACCAGCCTTAAGTGGACGATTGAGGACACCTCAGCGATTACATGCAGGGTCTTCAGTTCATCCTCAAGCGTAAGTCCATATCCTGACTTGACTTCCACGGTCGTAGTTCCGTGGCTCGCGAGGCGTTGGAGCCTGGGAACCGCCAGCGACACCAGTTCCGGCGCCGATCGTGCCCGAAGGTCGCGAACGGACGAGTGGATGCCGCCACCGCGCCGGGCGATTTCCATGTAGTCGAGTCCAGCCGCGCGCATCTCCTGCTCGTCGGCGCGCGGGCGCCCGAAAATCGCGTGGGTGTGCGAGTCCACGAGTCCGGGCATCAGCACTCCGCCGTCGCAATCGACCGGCGTGAAGCCCGCATAACGAGGCTCGACCTCATCGCGTGGACCTACGGCAACGATCGTGCTGCCCTCGACGGCGACCGCCGCGTCAGTCAGGATCCCGGCATCGCGCATCTCTTCACCGCGACGCGCCCGCGCAGGGCCTGCACAGGTCGCGACCTGCGATGCATTGACGAACAGCAGAGCGGGCGCCTGCCGTGCCGAGTCACCAGTCACGAGTCACCAGTCACGATTCATGATTCCCGATTCCCGATTCACGATTCACGATTCACGAATATGGTTGCGCCATGACATCGTGCACGCGCGAAAGCCGCAACGGCGCCTGCGCCTCGCCGCGACACGCATAGAAGCATTTGTTGCACTTGATAGGCTCGTACTTCTTGAAGTCGCGCCAGTGAAAGTCCGTGGGAAAGTCGGGACACCGCTTGACATGCCCCGAGGGATCGATGTGAATCGTGCGAATCCCCGACTGGCACGGCTCCGTCAACTCGCCGCGAAGGTAACGCGGGATCTGCTCGAGATAGTAGTCGGAGTTCGTAATCACGCCCCGCCGGTGGCGCTTCAACGCGAGCAGTTCCCCGATGACCGCTTCGGCGTGGTCGATGTCCGCACCTTCGATCAGGTGATCGCGGTTTCCGTTCTTGAAGTCGGTGTAGACGCTGAAATTCACACCGATCCTGAGCTCCTGCGCGACACGCACGATCTCGGGCAGATGGTCGATGTTCTCGCGCTTGATGACCGTGTTGAAGCGGATCGCGTTGATGCCGCCGCTGCGCATCGCGCTCACGGCCGTCAGTATCTTGCCGGTCAGCCCCGGGATGCCGCGTTCGGCGTCGTGGCGCCCATCCACGTAATCGAGCGAGATGTTGAACTGGCTCACGCCCGCCTCCCACAGCGAACGGCCGCGTTCGGGCGTGAGCATGCCCCCGTGCGTGATGAGCGTGATGTATTTCAGGCGGATCGCGTCCCGCACGGACGCCACGAGGTCCTCGAGGTCACGCCGGAGGAGCGGCTCTCCGCCGGTGAAGGTCACCAGCATGGGATTGAAGAACCGCGCCGCCTCAGCGCACCGCTCTGTTTCGTTCTCGCGCTCGGTCGATGGCGTTTTCCAGTAATCGCAGAAGCCACACCGCGCGTTACAGCGCATGGTGACCTCGAAATGCACCAGCACGGGCCGGCCTGTGACGCCTAGCCAGGCGTATTTCGCCAGGAACAGTGGGACGTGCCAGGGTTTGAAGCGGGAACTGAGCATCGTGACTCGTGACTAGTGACTCGTGACTAGTGACTCGTGACTCGTGATGAACACGGGTTCCAGCAGCAGTGCCGAGTCACGAGTCACGAGTCACGAATCACGCTCGCGCATTGGAATCCGGATCCCTTCCCGATCGGCTGTCGAAAGCGCGGAGTCGTAACCCGCATCCGCATGCCTGGCGACGCCAATGCCCGGATCATTCGTGAGCACTCGCTCGAGCCGCACGCGCATCTCGGGCGTCCCGTCGGCCACGATCACCTGGCCCGCATGCAGCGAATTGCCGATGCCGACGCCGCCGCCGTGGTGGAAGGAGACCCACGAAGCTCCACTGGCCACGTTGAGCAGTGCGTTCAGGATGGCCCAGTCGGCAATGGCATCGCTGCCGTCCTTCATTCCTTCTGTTTCGCGAAACGGCGAAGCCACGCTGCCGGTGTCGAGGTGGTCGCGCCCGATCACGATCGGCGCGTTCAACTCGCCGCGCGCAACGAGGTCGTTCAGCGCAACGCCGAACCGCGCGCGCTGGCCCTGGCCTAACCAGCAGATGCGCGCCGGCAAACCCTGGAACTGGATGCGCTCACGGGCCAGCGTGATCCAGCGCCTGAGGTGCTCATCCTCCGGGAATAATTCCAGCACCAGGTCGTCCGTACGATGGATATCGGCGGGATCGCCCGACAGCGCCACCCAGCGGAACGGACCTCTCCCTTCGCAGAACAACGGGCGGACGTAGGCCGGCACGAATCCAGGGAACGCAAACGCGTCGGTGACGCCGGCATCGAGTGCGACGGTCCGGATGTTGTTGCCGTAGTCGAACGTGACCGCGCCGCGTGACTGCAGCGCCAGCATGGCGCGCACGTGTTCCACGATCGTCGCCACGCTGCGCCTGACGTATTCCGCAGGATCCGCGCGACGGAGTACTGCCGCTTCGTCCAGCGTCATGCCCTTTGGGACATACCCGTTGAGCGTGTCGTGGGCGCTGGTCTGGTCCGTCACGACGTCCGGCGTGACGCCCCGCCTGACGAGTTCCGGAAGGAGGTCGCCGGCGTTGCCAATGAGACCAACCGACAGCGCGCGCCCCGCGGACGTTGCCTCGTTGATCCAGGCCAGCGCCTCGTCCAGTGAGTGTGTCTTGCGATCGAGGTACGACGTCGCGAGACGCTTGTCCACGCGGGACTCATCGACTTCGATCCCCAGGATGGCGGCACCACACATGGTGGCGGCCAGCGGTTGAGCACCACCCATGCCTCCAAGTCCCGCCGTGAGCACGAAGCGTCCAGCGAGCGTGCCGCCGAAATGTTCGCGGGCGACCGCACCAAACGTCTCGTACGTGCCCTGGATGATGCCCTGCGATCCGATGTAGATCCACGATCCCGCGGTCATCTGGCCGTACATCATCAGGCCGCGTCGCTCGAGATCGCGAAACACGTCCCAGTTCGCCCAGCGGCCGACAAGGTTGCTGTTGGCGATCAGCACGCGAGGCGCGTGCGTGTGGGTCCGGAACACGCCGACGGGCTTTCCGCTCTGCACCATGAGCGTCTCGTCCGCATTGAGCGTCCGCAACGTCCTGACGATGGCGTCGAACGCTTCCCATGAACGTGCGGCGCGGCCCGTTCCCCCATAAACCACCAGGTCCTCGGGGCGCTCGGCGACGTCCGGATCGAGGTTGTTCATCAACATCCGCAGCGCGGCTTCCTGTTGCCATCCTTTGCAGGAAAGCGCGTTACCGCGCGGGGCGCGAATGGCTCCTCGTTTCCCGGCTTCCTTTTCCGTCAGCGTTGCGCTCATCAACTCGAGATGTCCGGTGTCCGAAGGTCAGTCATGCGCTGCCCACGATATCGCTGAACTTCCCTTCACCAATCGCGGCTGCGACTAGAAGGATATCAGGTGAAACTGCCCTGTCGCGGTCCATGGATGGCACCAATGACCTGACGACCGCGTGTGCCTTCTCCACCGGCGCACTCGACCGCAGCGGACGACGGAAGTCGAGGCCCTGCGACGCGCAGAGTAACTCGATGGCGAGCACGTTGCGCACGTTGCCGATGACGCGACGGAGCTTCCAGGCTGCGCCCATCGCCATGGGCACGACGTCTTCCTTGCTGCCGTCCGTTGGAATCGAGTCCACGCTGGCCGGGTGCGAGAGCATCTTGCACTCGCTCGCGAGCGCCGCCGCGGTCACCTGCGCGATCATGTACCCGGAACTCACGCCGGCATCTTTCGTCAGGAAGGGCGGCAGTCCCTGGTTGAGGTCCGGATGAACGAGCCGGTCGATGCGTCGCTCGGCGATCACCGCAAGGTTTGTCATCGCGATCGCCATCATGTCGAGGACCATCGCGACGGCCTGCCCGTGGAAGTTCCCGCCGCTCAGCAGTGCACCATCCTCGAACACCAGCGGGTTATCCGTCGCCGCGTTGATCTCGCGCCCGATGATGTCGTCGGCAAAACGCAGCAGGTCGTGCACCGGACCGTGCACCTGCGGCATGCAACGAAGCGCGTACGCATCCTGCACGCGGGGATCGCCGACGCGATGCGATTCGCGAATCTCACTGTCCGACAGCAAATCGCGCAGCAACGCTGCCGACCGAATCTGTCCTGCCTGTCCGCGCACGTCGTGAATCCGCGCGTCAAAGGCATCCGGGGTTCCCATGAGCGCGTCGAGCGAAGCGGCGCCCGCGACATGGGCGGTGTCCCACAACACGAGCGCGTCGGCCAGCGCCAGCGCGGCGACGGCCGTGTGCGCCTGTGTGCCATTCGCCAGCGCAACGCCTTCCTTCGGACCGAGTGCGACGGGAGTCAGGCCTCGCTCCGCGAGCAACGTCGTCGCTGGACCACTCCGCGAGCCAGTGCGCAACTCGCCCTCGCCGATCATCGAAAGCGCCAGGTGCGAGAGGGGCGCGAGGTCACCACTCGCTCCCACACTGCCCTGCTCCGGAACTGGCGGATACAGGCCAGCGTTCAGCATCGCGAGCAAAAGCTCAGCCAATTCCGGACGAACACCCGAGTGCCCCTTCGCCAGCACGTTCGCGCGTAGCAGCATCATCGCGCGCACTTCCTCCTCCGGAAGCAGCGGCCCCACGCCGGCCGCGTGACTGCGAACGAGGTTCACCTGCAGCTCCGCCAGGCGATCAGGCGGGATGGCCATTTCGGAAAGCTTTCCGAAGCCGGTGTTCACACCGTACACCGCCTGGCCGCTGGCGAGTTTGCGATCCACCACGTCGCGCACGCGTTGCATTCGCGTTCGCGCGGCGTCGTCGAGTCGAACCGCCGCGTGCTGTCGGGCGACGCGGACGACGTCGTTCAGCGAGAGGGAGTTTCCGTCAATCGCCAGGACCGTTGTCATGCCCGGGAATGTCCCCGGGGCTCACTGGCAATTCAAGTGCGAAAAAGACGCTATTGCCGCGGTCCCGTGTACCCACGCGGATAGTCGCGCGTATCCCAGTCGAACTTGAGGTCCGGCTGCGCCTTGAGCGCGATGTGGAAGTTGAACGTGAAATTCCCGTTTGGCGCGCGCATGAAGGCGAACGTCGCGTTCCAGTCATGCAACTCACGCGTCAACGTGAAGATCTGGCTCGCGAATTCGCTGCGTGTGAAGTCGTACGTGGTGGACCACTGGGCGGACCATCGTTCCGTGATGTGAAACGAAAGGTTGGACTGCGCGCTCGATTGCGGCGGCATGAGGAAATAGGTGCCGCCTCCGGTAGTGGTCTGTCCTGCACCGCCGGCATCGGTCGTATGCGACTCGAGCTGGATGCAGTTCTGGTACAGCGCGGGATCCGAGATATAAGGCTGGCAGTCGGCGTACGGATCGACCACGACGACGCCCGAGCCAGAAGGTGGACGCGATTTCTGTTGACTGTACGTCAGGCTCCATTCCCATCCCCGGCCCGGCGGCACCCCGGCCAGGTTCGCGATCTGGCTGATCGAACCGGCGATCGGCTGGCCGGCCACGAAAGCCTGGGACGCACCCATCGGTCTCGAGTCAGATGGCTTCGTGCCTGGTGCTCCGGTGACCGAGTCCGTGACCTGGATGCCCAGCAGTCGCGCGACGCCTCGGACGATCGGCGATGCAGGTCCGAGCGAAAGCGACGCGCGCACAGACTCGCGGTACGGCTTGAACACGGCGGTGTCAGAAATGGGATCGCCCTGGAACAACGACCAGTCCATGCCCAGGTCGAACCCGGGTAGCACGTCGGAGCGCGCGGTAAATCCAAAGGTGCGATTCGTCAGGCCCGTACTCTTCGTCACCTTGGCGCGCTCGAAGTCCCATCCCAGCGACGTGAAGTTGAGCGTGAGCAGCTTGATCTTCTGCCACTGCTCTTCGGGAAGCGAATCGACTGCGGGCCGCATCTTGGCCTCAAAGAGTGTGCTGAGGCCGAGGCTCAGCATGCTCTGACGGTTGGCGCCGAGGTAGCCAATTCTCGTGCTTCCCACCGCCTCGAGGTATTCGTCGCTGACGTTTCCCGCCGGTGTGTACTGGTAACTGAGCGACGGAGTAATGGAGTGCCTGATCGCCGCCACGGGGCCAAGACCCGGAAAGCGTCGGTACAATGTTGGAGAAACT
Source organism: Gemmatimonadaceae bacterium (assembly GCA_035559475.1). GTDB lineage: Bacteria > Gemmatimonadota > Gemmatimonadetes > Gemmatimonadales > Gemmatimonadaceae > JABWBJ01. The sequence goes on along the minus strand of DATMBT010000110.1, from coordinate 10,130 downwards.
CCAACGCCGAACGCGGGACGGATTGAATTCGCCACGAAACTGTTGCCTGTGCGTTCGGAACGCACGAATAACCCGTGCGGATCAACTTTCTGGATCGAGACAGACGGCGTCAGGTTCCAGGTCCCCTGCGCGAAGCCCGGAAGTGCAAACCCCGTTTCCCAATTGACCTCCGTCAGGTACGTCCGCTTGTAGACGCGGAGTTCCTTCTTCGTTGTGTCGTTCACGTCGACGACGGTTCGCTTCGACGGAAAGTCGTTGTACTTGTCGGTCACGCTGAATGAATTGCGCCAGTCGAAGCCGTGGATCTGCAGCGGCGTGTCGAAGCGGATCGACGTGTTCCGGCTGTTCCGGTCGAGCGGAATGCTGTCGAGCGTCCCGCCGGGACCGGGGATGTAGCGGAAGGAGAAATCACCGACGCGGTCGATATGCAGGTTGTCGGTGCTGCTCATCGAAAATGCCGGTGTCCACGTCAACCAGCCGCCCGCGTTGATGGGCTTCGACGTAATGTTCAGCGTCGGGAACGTGCGATCGATCGCTTCGCGACCTGGGTACTGCTGCTGCGTGCCACCGAGCGACAACGAGAACGGTCCGCGTCCCGTCGAGAAGCTCATCTGCGACGAGATGGTCTGGACCGCCGCGTACGGGTTGAACGTCGTGTTCCGCTGGACGGTCGTATTCGTGACGTAATTGACGTTCGCCGTCAGCTTGGTGCGCTGCGAGAACTCCTGCCGATGGTTCAGCGAATACTGCTGGTTGTTCGACCCGTCCTGCAGGCGCTGGTAGGACACGCCGAGTTCACCGGCGACGAACCGGTCCTGCCATGCATAACGAAGGCGGTTGTTGAACCTCACCCATCCGGGATCACCTTCCGTGGGGTTGGCGCCGCTGCGCCAGTCCATGGTGAACTCGGCGTCGAGGTAATTGTTGATCGCGAAGTAGTAGCCGAAGTCCTCCACCATGCGCCGGTAGCCGGACTGGTTGCGGACGATGTCCGACACACCGATGCGCGGCGGAATGAGGCCGCTGCGACGCCCGGTGCGCACGTCCTGGAAGATGAACGGCAGCCACAACACCGGGATGTCGGCGATGTACATGACCGCCGGTCGCGCCACGAGAATGTTCTTCGAGATCATCTTGATCTCGGACGACGCGAAGTGGAAATGCGGAGTCGGGTCCTGGCAACTGGTGAACATCCCGCTGCGCGCGTAGAACGCGGACTCGCCATCCACGGTGGTGTCACCCTTGAACGCCGCGACGTCTCCATGGACAATCCATCGCTCGCCACTCTCGACGGCGGTGGAGACATCCCGCACCATTCCCTCTCGCGCGCGCACGTCGTAGCGCAGCATCTGTCGCCCGACAATGTCGTCGGGACCTCGTGAGGGATCGCGAAGCAGCACGGTGTCGCCACGGGCTTCGACGATCTGCGTCGAATCGTTGAACGTGATCGTGTCGCCCAGCAGGATGGCGGAGTCGCGCGCGACCTGTGCCTTTCCGCGCAGGTACATCTCCTGGGTCTTTGCCTCCAGCCGGACGGTGTTACCCTGGTACCTCGTGACGGAGTAGCCGCTGCGAAGCAGGAGTTGCGCCATGACCGAGTCGGCTTGTTTCCACTCGATGGGGCGCCGCTTCGGCAAGGTGTCGAGTCCCAGACGAATCGAATCACGAGTCGCTGAATCCGCGCGCGCAATGGAGTCGAGGCGTGCAATCGAATCAGCGCGGGCGATGGAGTCGCGGCGGGCGATGGAATCGGGAACCGGACGGACGGGAACCTGGGCTTCGACAGCAGTGCCAAACGGCGCAAACTGCCAAACGGCGCAACTCCCCAGGAGCGCAAAGTGCCAAAGGGCGCGAAATGCCAAAAGGCGCGAAATGCCAAAGAGCGCGAACTGCCGAACTACGACCCGCGCTCTTTGTGCTTTGCGCCCTTCGTGCCCTGCGCTGTCAGGCATCTCGCGCCCTTTGTGTCCTGCGCAGTCAGGCATCTCGCGCTCTTGGTGTTCTGCGCAGTTTGCCTTCCCGAGCATCACGCCGTCGCCTCCGCCTCGGCCTCGGCAAGTTCCTTTCGCTTCTTCAGCCGGAACACCACCGACGACAGGATTACACTCAGCTCGTACAGTCCATACAGCGGCCCAGCCATGAGGAACAGCGTCACCGGGTCGCCGCCTGGCGTGATGAAGGCGCCGAGCACGATCGCGCCAACGATGGCGAAGCGACGGAACTTGTGGAGTAGTGCCGGCGTCACGAGCCCCAGCATCGACAGCAGTAGAATCACCGTCGGCAATTCGAACGCCGCCCCCAGTGCCACGGACATGCCCACGGCGAACCCGAAGTATTCGCTGAAGCCGATCATCGGTTGCAGCGACTCCGACTGGATTCCCGCGAAGACTTTGAGCGTCAGGGGCAGGATGACGAACCACGATAAGGCACACCCGGCGAGGAACAACACCACGGCCAACAGGAGGACCGGGATGACGACCTTCTTCTCGTGCGTGTAGAGCGCTGGGGACAGGAATCCCCAGAGGTGCCACACGATAACCGGAGACGCGAGGATGGTTCCGAGGATCAGCGACAGGTTCATGATGATCTTGAACGCCGCCGCTGGGTGGAACACCGTCAGCTTGCCATTGGCCAGGTACGGAAGGATCGGGCTGGCCAGGAAGTGGATAATGAAATCGTCGTTTGTGAACAGGAAATAGAACGACAGGCCAACCGCGATGACGAGCGCACCGAGGGACCACATGAGGCGCCAGCGGAGTTCCTCGAGGTGATCGAGGAACGGCATTTCACCTGCCTTACCGGGGCCCATCTTTCGTGGTGTCAGGACGGCGGCGGTTTATTGGCCAGCCATTCCGTCGCGAGAGTGGACTCGTCGGAGCGAGGATATTTCGTCACCACTTGCTGCATCGTCGCACGTGCCTCAGCGCGCTTTTTCTGTCGCTCGAGTGAAAGACCGAGTTTATAGAGCGCCGTCGGCGCCACCTGCGACGAAGGATACCTGGACACCACCTGACGATACACGCTGTCACCCTGCACGAAATTCCCTTCGGCGTCATAGGAATCCGCGATCCCAGCCATCGCCTCAGGAACACGGTCCGAGCTGGGGTGCTGCGTCAGCAACTGCGTAAAGGCGTCGCGTGCGGCGGACCAACTGTTGTTCATGAGCTGGTCGCGGCCGATCTGGTAGAGAACGTTAGGCCCTTCGGTGAGGCGAGGCGGTGGCGCTGCGACTTTCGTCGTGTCGCCTGGCGCGGCCGGTGGAACCGTGGTGCGCACCGCCTGCTCCACAAACTGACGGTTTCTTTCCTCCAGGTCGGCGCGGAAATTCGTCATCGCCGCCTGGCTCTGACCAAGCCGCTCTCCCAGCTGAAGCAGTTGCTGCCCCATGCTGTAGAACTCCTGCCGCGTCGTGCCCTGGAACGTCGTCAGGCGGATACCGAGGTCGCGGACTGAGTCCTTTACGCTGCCGAGCGTCGTGTTCAGGCTCGTGGCAATGTCCGCAAGTTGCTTGGCCCGCGCCGAGTCGGCGCGGACTTGCACCGCCCTCAGCGACTGGATGTCCTCCTGGAGGATCCGGACGTCGTTACGCGTCGCGAAACACGCGCTGGAGGCGACGATGAGGGCGACTGGAGCGAGGTGGCGAAGCTGCATGGTCAGAACGGAAACGGGGAACGGGAGACGGGCGCCCCGTCCCCCGGCAAACCGTGGACGTGCCGATCTAATCTATTATCGCGGCGGGACGATATTGGTGCCCCCGGCAGTGATCTCGAACTCTGCCCGGCGGTTTCTCGCCCAAGCGCTCTCATCCGAACCGCTCGTGGCCGGCCTCTGCTCACCGTAGCTCACGATGGTGATGCGGGCCGCATCAACGCCGTTATCGGTGAGGTACCGCTTGGCCTGCGCCGCGCGCTGTTGGCCCAGCGCATCGTTGTACTGGTCCGAACCGCGTTCGTCGGCGTGTCCGGAGATGCGCAGCTGCACTCCGGTGTTCGCGCGAAGGATTGGAAGCTTGGCGTCGAGCGCTGAACGTGCATCACCACGAATGTCGGACGCGTCGTAGTCGAAGTAGATCGTAGCCATCAACGTGTTCCGGGCCGACTCGATCGCTGCGAGGCGCGCGCGTTCCGCCGCATCCGCTGCAGCCCTGTCGCGGGCAGCATTTGCTGCCGCGGTGGAGTCCGCGATCCGCTGCCGGCAGGCGGCGTCGCACGTCTCCGTGGGCGCTGGAGGTGTCGTGTTGGCCGGTACCGCGACCGTCTCGGGGTTCTTCTTACAGGCGGACACGCCGACGACGGCAACCAGCGCCAGGGCCATGCCTCGGTGAATGCGGTTCATTGCTTTTCCTCTGGGCGGGTGAACTGGGAATTACTGGTGAGAAACAAGTCGAGGTGACCAGGCGCCTGCCCTGGCACCGTTGGCCGCTCGCGTGAGTTGTCGGGGACGACCTGATTCGACGTCCAGGACCCACAACTGCCAGCTGCCGGACCGATTCGACGTAAAGACGAGGTGACGACTGTCAGGTGACCACGATGGATCTTCGTTGCGGCCTTCGTTCGTGTACTGCGTCGGTGCCCCGTGGTAGCCCGGACGCACCGTGTAGATCTGCGTCGCGCCATCCATCTCGGCCTGGAACGCGATGAAGCGTGAATCTGGTGACCAGGAAGGATCGGAGCGTTGAGTACGATCACCATAGTTGAACGGCGTCAACGCCTCAGCGTTGGTGCCGTCCGCGTCGGCGACGTACAGCGAGATGCCACCGGCCTTGTTGGAGGCATAGACGATGCGTCGCCCATCGGGACTGTAGGCCGGCGACACCGCGTTCAACCCTCGGCTCACCGTAACCCGGCGCGGAGGCTCACTCCCGAACGTCGGCGCTGCGAAGATGTCCGTTCCGTTCTCCTGGCCGTTCGCGTACAGGATCGTCTCGCCATCGGGCGAAAATGTTGGCGCGTTATTCATGGATCCAGCGGGCACGCGGGCAAGCAGCGGCCGGGTTGCACCGCCTCCACTCGGCCCCATTTCCTTGACGTAGACCCGCATGCCGTCATCGGTCATCACGGCATACGCAATGTGTGTGGCCTTCGGATGCCAGGCCGGATAAAATGCCGGCGGACTGGCCGCCGTGAGCGCGAGCGCGTTGGCGCCATCGCTGTCCACCTGCCAGATCCGCCCGCCTGACGAGTACAGGACCCTCGTGGCCGCGATGCCACGAACGCCGCTCAACCACAGTTCGATCGCGTCCGAGATGGCATGCACCTGCTGCCGCCAGTCGGGAGACAGCGGGGCCGCTGCCAGCGAAAAGTCCTTCACGCGCTCGACCTTCTGCGTGCGGACATCGTGCACCGTCACGTGAAGCCCGGTGCCGGTGGCGGTGACCTGCACCATCGCGGCCGCACCGAGCCGGGAATACAACGGATAGTTGAACTGCCCCCTGCTGCCGTCGGACATCGAGTCCATCGCAATCGACTCGGTCGCGATGACGTTCACGCGATCACCAAAGTCGAGATCCCGTTGCAGGATCGCGCGCACGGAATCGCCATTGTCACCGTTGACCGGCAACACCAGCACGCCCGGCTTGGTGCCTGGCGCGTACGTGAGCCCGATGCGAACCGGCGCTCCTGTATCCTGGGCGTGCGCCACACCCCCGCGCAGGACAAATGCCAGCGCAGCTATCAGTGCCAAAGCGCCCGGACGCTGGACCGACAGTCGCATCACCTGATGATCTTGGGGTCGAACGTGAAAATAACCGTGAGTGCGTCGTCACTGTACCCGTCAGGCAAAGGTCCGAACGATCGCGCTGCCGCCGCAGCTTCGACGGCACCCTTTGCCTCGACGTCGAATCCGTAACTCCCTGATCCTTTCAACACCGAGATGCCAAACACGCTTCCATCGCGCTTGATGACAAACTGCACATCTGCGCTGAGGAGCTGGCGCTGGCGCGGTTCGAATCTCGCCGCGATCTGGTTGATGATGTTCTGCAGGTAGGCTGGATAAGGGAAATCCTTTCCCGCCGTACTGACGTTGGCGACATCGGTTCCCTTTCCGCCCGTGTCCCCGCCTCCTGCCCTGGGCGCCGGGGTGTCGAAACGCGCGCTCTTCGCGTCAGGCACTTGCGTGGCCCGCGAGGTCGTGGCGCGCGGTTGCGTTCGCGGCTTCGTGGGGACGGTTTCCTTTGGCTGCACCTCGGCGCGCTTGGGGAGCGGCGCATCCGGTTCAGTTTTCGCTGCGGCGTCGGACACGACCCCCACCTGCCGCGGACCCGGTGCCGCGGCCACGAGCGTCACCGCATAGACCTCGCCTCGCGTCCTTGTCCCGCGGGCCGCATAGAGCACCAGCGCCACGAGTGCAACGTGGACCACGGCTGACAGCGTGATTGGAAGACTCAATCGCGCTGCTCCCATGCCTGACGAGGCGCGGATGGCGTAGCTCACCGCGGGGGCGCCTCTTCAGTCGCGATCCCGATGTTCGTCACGCCGGCGTTGCGGACCACGTCGAGCACGCGCGTAAACAGGTCGACCGTCGCCCGCTTGTCCGCCCTCACGGTGACCCCACGCGAGGCCCGGGTCCCGGCGAGTGCCTTGAAGGACTGCTGGAACTCCGCAAAGCTCATCCCGTCGCGATCGACAAAGATCCGTCCGGACTGGTCGATCGTGATAACAAGGCTGCTTTTGTCGTCCAGCGGACGCGCTGTCGCTACCGGCAGCTTGACATCGATCCCGCCCTGCATCAACGGCGCCGTGATCATGAAGATGACCAGCAGGAGCATCATCACGTCGATGAGGCTCACCACATTGATCTCGGCATTCAGATGGAGCCGCCCGCTCCGCCGCCTTCGCATGCTGACTCTGGACTTTGGTCTTTGGACTTAGATCCGGCCTTCCCGTACCAACAGCGCAATCAGTTCCGATCCAAACCCCTCAAGTTCGCCGTCGATCCCATTCAACCGGTTGGCGAAAATGTTGTACCCGAATACCGCCGGAATGGCGACCGCCAGGGCAAACGCGGTTGCCGTCAGTGCCTGGGCGACGCCGGGAGCCACTGCACCGATGTTCCCCGATCCACTCTGCGTGATCCCCAGGAACGCCGATATGACGCCTAACACAGTCCCGAGAAGCCCGATCAGCGGGCTGACCGAGCCAATCGTGGCCAGGGCCGTCAGGTATTTGCCGAGGGCATCCCGCTCCGCGTCGGTCTGGGAATCCAGCACCTGGCGCAACGCTTCAACCTGGGCCGCACTCAGGCGAGCCCCGCGCTCTGTTGTCGCGATCAGGGCCGGCGTGGTGTCCGTGAGGAAGCCGTTCGCCCGCATGAACAGCCGCGTAAACGGGTTCGGCTTCCCCTTCGCGGCCAGCCGCGCCGCATCTTCCAGGGTGCGCGCCCGCTCGAAATCCTCCATGAATTTCGTCCCAGCGCCTCTCACGCGACGGAACTCGAACCACTTGGCGAAGATGATGGTCCAGCTGATGGCAGAAAGCAGCGCGAGGAATCCCAGGACCACCTGCGTGACTGTATCGGACGCCGTGATGAGCTCCAGCGGAGTGGTCGGGATAGGCTGACCACCCTGCGCGGCGAGCAGCGCCGCGATCACGCCACCCCTCCACGCGTTCGCGCGGCGAAGTATTCGAAGGTCATGCGCAGTCCATCCTCCAGGTTCACCTGCGGGCCCCAGCCAAGCTCCTTCATTGCCTTCTGGTTTGACACCGCGGAACGAGGCAACTCACCCGCGCGAGCCGGCACGTGCTGTATCGGCACGGACGTCCCGGCGGCTCGTTGCAGCGTCTGCGCCAGTTCCAGCACCGATGTTTCGCGCGAGGTCCCGATGTTGAATGACCTCACGTCGACCTGCCGCGCCGGTGGCAGCGTCATGGTGGCGGCGGCGAGGTTGGCGCGCGCGACATCGCCGGCAAAGACATAGTCGCGCGTCTGTTTGCCATCGCCGAACACCGTCAGCGGTTCACCCTTCAGGATGCGATTGCAGAAGATCGCGACCACACCGGCTTCGCCGTGCGGATCCTGGCGCGGTCCGTAGACGTTCGAATATCGAAGCGAGACCGTGTCGAGCTTGTGGACGCGGGCGTAATAGGCCTGGTACAACTCGGCGCTGAACTTCGCGATCCCGTACGGCGACTCCGGGTCCTTGGGCATGTCCTCGACGCTGGGCACGGGAACGAAGTCTCCGTAGATCGCGCCGCCCGTGGACGAAAACACCACGCGCGTGGCGTGACCGCCGGCGCGCACCGCCTCGAGCAGGTTCAGCGAACCGAGGATGTTGATCCGCGCGTCGGCGACGGGGTCATCGACGCTCTTCCGGACATCGATCTGTGCGGCGAGGTGACACAGGACGTCGAACCGGCCCTCGCGCACGATACGGGCGGCGTCAGGCGAGCCGATGTCGAGGTGATGCAGCGTCGCTCCCGACGGCACGTTGTCGCGCCTGCCTGACGAGAGGTTGTCCACGATCTCGACCTGGTACCCTTCGGCCAGCAGCAGGTCCGCGACGTGCGAGCCAATGAAGCCGGCCCCGCCGGTCACGAGCGCTCGCTTGGTCATGGGATCACCGTATCCTGCCTGACGCGAACGTCCGCCACGAACTCACCCGTCATGGTGCTGACTTCACCGTACATGCCGTCTCCCATTGGCTCGTTCAGTTGACCCGCCGTTCGTCAGGCACGCTCCCCATGGACGAACGGCGCCGGGCGAGTGCCCTGCGCCGTCAAGCCCGCGAATCCGGCCTGGGCAATCGCGCCAGCGAACGGCGCCAATCTAATCAGGCGCGCACTCGTTATGGGAGTTTCTCCGTCACGCGTGCCGACAACCCGGCCGCCAGCGTGCCGGCCGATTGCCGGATGACGAGCGCCGTCGCGCTGCGCGAATCGACGCGCACCACGTCGGCCGTGGCGACGAAACTGCCATTCTCCGCGGAGATCGTGACGCGATCACCGACGCGCACGCCGGACCGGGCACCCATGTCCAGGATGAGTGCAAACTGGAGCGTGGGCAGCAGCGACTCGCCCGCGATCCATGCCACGTGGCCACTCGCGCCATTGGTCACTGTCGTCAGGCGGCCCGTCGCCGGAGCCGTCGGGGTGACCGGGGCGGGAAGCACCACGTCGGTGCAGGACACGGCATCGAACTGCGCCACGATCTCCGCAGTGGCGCCCGCGCCGTGCGCGCCCGTGCTCGTCAGGCGGATCACGCCCGTCGGGATCGCGACCACGCCCAGGTTACTCAGCAGCGGTCCCTGCCTGACGAGCAGCCATCGCGATCCCGTGTCCGCCGGCCAGCCGGCGGGAAGCTGGACTGAGAGCATGCCCTGCAGCAGGACGCCGCCCGCGTCGGCTGCCTGGACCGTCCCAACGGAAACACAGTGCCCACCAACTTCCAGCGCCAGGTGCTCCGTCACGAACGGGGCCGACATTGCCTCGAACACGCGCGCCGGCACCGTTCGTGAAGGCGTCGTTTTTTTCAGCGACTCCGCGGGAGCGAAGCCGCCGCCCGGCTGCGCGCCGTAGAAGATCGTGCGTTTGCTGGCCGGGATGGACTCCTTCGGCGCCGGGTTCACGATCGGTTTGGCCGCTGCGGGTTCCGGTGCGGGTGGCGGCGTTGCCGGTCGTGAAGTTGACGGCGGCGCGGGCGACTTCGCGCCAGCGGCGGGAACGCGGATCGTCGTGCCGACGGAGAGCGCATTCGTCGCTTTGATCGCCGGGTTCATCTCGAGGATTTCACGCCACCGGTTTCCGTCGCCAAGGTACGTCGCGGCGAGATTCCAGAACGTGTCACCCGCTTTCACGACATGCGTGCGCGTCGAATCAGCGCGTTGGGCTGGAAGCACTGCGGGGGCCACCAGGGCCCCCGCGAGAAGGATCACCAGCCAGCTAGAACGGAAGGTCGTCGTCTTCATCCTCTAGAGCCCCCGGAAAGTCCTCGAAGTCTCCCCCCGAATCCCCAGTCGCCGCACCACTCGCCGCTGCTGCAGATGTCCGCGCACGGTCAGGCATCGCATTTCGCGAGCGCCCGCCGCCGTTTTCGGCGTCACCACCGCCACCGGCGCGCGAGCCAAGCATGACCATCTCGCGAACCTTGATCTCGGTGGTGTAGCGCGTCTGTCCCTCGCGATCCTGCCACTGGCG
>DATMBT010000109.1:0-8080 GCA_035559475.1 Gemmatimonadaceae bacterium | reverse complement strand
GCTCGAGCGAGCGGCGTTGCGCGCCAGTGCGTTGGCGGCCACCACCAGGTCCTGGATCCGCTGTTGCTGCGACCCGGCAACGCTCGACGCGTCCTTGAGCGCTGCCGCCAGCGACTCCGCCTCACGTGCCATCTGCTGAATCGGGAGGGTGAGCGCTTCGGTCGTCGCGCGGAGTGAGGTGGCGTCGGTTTCTTCCGCAATCGCGGCCGCGCTCGCGTCGCGAGCGGCGCGGTCGAGTTCCTCGAGCGTGACCACACTGGTGCCCGCGGATTGCCGCGCGTGTTTCGCCGCATCAACCGCGCGCAAGCTGGCCTGCCTTACGCGGTCAACCCGTTCGAGCACGTCCGCGACCAGTTGGTCCGTCCGATCGGCCGCCTCGTTCGAAGTACGCGCCAGGCGCCGAACTTCACCCGCCACCACCGCAAAACCGCTCCCTTGTTCACCCGCTCGCGCGGCTTCCATCGCGGCGTTGAGCGCCAGCAGTTTCGACTGGCGAGCCATCTTCCGGACCAGGAGCACGAACGAGCGAATTTCGCCTGACGCCTCCGCCAGCGCTGCGAGCTCGCCCGCGTTGTCGCCAACGTCGGTGGTGAGCCCGTCGAGCGCGCCGACGCTATGACGAATGTTCGCCAGGCCTGTCTCGGTGAGTTCCCGCAGGTGCTTCTCGTGCGCGCGGACGGCACGCGCTTCCTCGACGAGTTGCGTAGCACTCTGGGTCATACGCGCTGCCTCGTCGCGCGCCTTGCGCGAAAGGTCCGCGATCGACTGACCCGCCAGGGCAGACGTACTCGCTGACTCCGCCGAACGCTGTGCCACGCTCAGTGCCGCCGTTCCCTGGAGGGCGATGTCGTGCGACTCGTTCCCGATTGCCTGCGCCCCGTCGCGGGAGTTCGTGATCAGGTCACGCATGGACACGATCGCCGAACGCGTCGCATCCGCGAGGCGCTCCTCGTCGATGTCCATGACCACGCGGCGGGGTTCGCCCGTGAGGTCACCCTGCGCGACGCCCCGGAGCACTTCGGCCAGTTCAGCGGTGCGCTCTCCGACCATCGGGACGATCACGAGTCCGGTGACAATCGCCGTGAGGATGATCGCGGCGCCAATAGCGACGAGCGCGACCGCGGTGATGTCCTGGACCGAGGCTTCCTCGATGAACGAACGCTGGAACCAGAGGCCAGCGAACAGCAGCATCGCGCCGGCGAACCCGAGGCGGGCGACGATGGTTTCGAGATAGGGACGCTTGGCTGTCGGCTTGCCTGTCATGTGCATTTCCGCGCCGCTAAATTGGCTGACGACGACTTTCGCAGAACACGCCGGCACATCGCGCCCGCCGGCCGGCCCCCCAGGAACATGACCCGGTTACCCGCCTCGTCGGACGCCCCTGCGTTCGACAGTTACGACCCTGCTGCCATCGAGGCGAAGTGGCAGAAACGTTGGATCGATCGCGGCACGCACTATGTGGACCTCGCCGCGGGACCCAACCCCTTCTACGCCTTGATGATGTTCCCCTACCCCTCCGCGGAGGGGCTGCATGTCGGCAACCTGTTCGCCTTCACGGGGAATGACATCTATGGACGATTCCAGAGGCTTCAGGGGCACACTGTCTTTGAGCCCATGGGGTTCGACGCGTTTGGCATCCATTCGGAGAACTACGCCCTCAAGGTGGGCGAGCATCCGATGCGCCTTATCCCCCGTAACGTCGCGAACTTCACCCGGCAGCTGAAACGCGCCGGGCTGATGATCGACTGGCGCTATGTCGTCGACACCACGCACCCGGATTACTACCGGTGGACCCAGTGGGTCTTCGTCCAGCTCTTCAAGAGGGGGCTGGCCTACCGGAAAGAAGCGGCGGTGAACTGGTGTCCCGCGGATAAGACGGTCCTGGCCAACGAACAGGTCATCGCGGGCGCCTGCGAGCGTTGCGGCAGCAAGGTCGAGCAGCGGTTCCTTGCGCAGTGGTTTTTCCGCATCAGCGACTACGCGGAGCGCCTGCTCAACAACCTGGACAAGATCGATTGGTCTGACACTACCAGGACGGCTCAACGGAACTGGATTGGGCGATCGGAAGGCGCCGAAATCCACTTCGAAGTACGTGGGTCGTGGGTCGAGGGTCGTGGGTCGGGTTCCTCAACCCCCGACCCCCAACTCTCGACCCTCGTCGTATTCACGACTCGGCCCGACACGATCTTCGGCGCAACCTACATGGTCCTCGCACCGGAGCATCCGCTCGTTGACCACATCACGTCACCGGAGCGACGCGATTCCGTACAGGCGTATCGCGATGACACCGCGCGGCAGGACATCGTCGCCCGCAAGGTCAACAAGGAGAAGACCGGCGTTTTTACCGGCGCTTACGCGGTGAACCCGGCCACGGGCGACGAGATGCCCATATGGATCGCGGACTACGTGCTCATGGATTACGGCACCGGCGCCATCATGGCCGTGCCGGGCCACGACGAGCGTGACTTCGAGTTCGCGTCCCTTTTTCACCTGCCGATCGTGCGCGTGATCGCGCCCCAAGGCGTGTCCGCCGCCGAACCGTTAGGCGAGCCGTTCGTCGATGACACCGGCGCGCACCTCGTGAACTCGGCGCAGTTCGACGGAACGCCGGTGGCGTCGGCGAAACGCGACGTCACGGATTGGCTGGCATCGAAGGGGGCGGCCAGGGCCGTCGTGAACTACCGCCTGCATGACTGGTGCATCTCGCGACAGCGGTACTGGGGCCCGCCGATCCCGGTCATCCACTGCGACAATTGTGGTCCGCAGTCGGTGCCCGAAAGCGACCTGCCGGTGCTGTTGCCCGACATCGCCGACTTTCGGCCCGACGACTCCGGGATCTCGCCTCTCGCGCGCCATGAACAGTGGTATCGCGTGCCATGCCCGAAGTGCGGTGGGCCCGCGCGGCGGGAGACGGACGTCTCCGACACGTTCCTCGACAGCGCCTGGTACTTCCTGCGTTATCCGAGCGCCGATCGCGACGACGTGCCCTTCGATCCGCACCTCACGCGGAAGTGGCTGCCGGTCACGTCGTACATTGGCGGCAACGAACACGCGGTGCTGCACCTGATGTATGCGCGCTTCATCACGATGGTGCTGCACGATATCGGTCAACTGGATTTCGAGGAACCGTTCACCCGGTTCCGCGCCCACGGTCACATCATCCGCGACGGCGCGAAGATGTCGAAGACCAAGGGCAACATCGTCATCCCCGACCAGTACTTCGAGCAGTGGGGAGCCGATTCGTTCCGCATGTACCTGATGTTCCTGGGGCCGTTCCAGGAAGGCGGGGACTTCCGCGACGCGGGCATCTCCGGCGTTCGCAGCTTCCTCAACCGCCTGTGGCTCGCGGTTGGCGACGCGCGGAAGGACGGCGCGCCTGACGCGGACGTTCTCCGAAAGATGCACCAGACCATCCGGAAGGTCGGCGACGACACCGCACGCCTGTCATACAACACGGCCATCGCCGCGATGATGGAGTACATCAACATGGTGCGCAAAGGCGACCGCACGCCGCACATCGACGAAGTGCGGCCACTCGTGCAGCTCGTCGCACCGTACGCCCCGCACATCGCCGAAGAATTGTGGGAGCGTTCCGGCGGCACGAAATCCGTCATGGACAGCGGCTGGCCGGTGTTCGACGAGGCGCTCGCGCGCGACGAGACGATCCAGCTTGCCGTTCAGGTGAACGGCAAACTGCGCGGAACCATCACCGTGGCGCGCGACATCGGACAGGACGCAGCCGTTACCGCCGCGATGGCCGAGCCGCAGATCTCGAAGTTCGTGGTGTCGGCGCCACGAAAGGTGGTGTTCGTTCCGGGCCGACTCCTGAACATCGTGGTGTAGAGAGGGCGCCGCGGAGTGACCGCGGCGCCCCGACGCGTTTACTGGATGGTCAGCTTCTGCAGCATGCCATGCATCATGTGCGGCTTGCCGTCCTTCGAATCCGGAACGAAGCAGAGCAGGACGTATTCGCCGGGAGTCAGGTCGACATCGAAGTAGTGCGTGCTGCCCGGCTTGATGCCGGCAATACCGCCCTTGGCTGTCGCCGGCGGAGCACCCTGATACGTCTCGGCAAACTTCATGAAGTCGTCGAGAGTCTTCGCAGAGTCGAGCTTGAAGATCGCGACTTCATGGGTCTGTGGTCCGTTGTTCACCACCTGGACGATGTGCTTCCCCGCCGTGAGCGGCACGGAGGTGGTGAACGAGTAGTCGGCGATCGTCATCGTGACCGTCGGAGTCGGCTCGACCGCGTTGTTCGTGCCCGGAATGACGACGAAGGCCTTGGTCATTCCTTTCACGAAGTGAGGCACGTGATCGGGGAGGTCGACGAAGCACAACACCGCGTAGTTCCCCGGTTCGAGACGTTCCGTCGTGCTTGTTGATTGACCGACCGCCGGCGGATTCGGCCCGCCCATGTCATGTGCCCATGTCGGCGGCAGTCCACCGGCCTTCAGCGCGGCCTGGAGGTCCGCGAGCGTTTTTCCTTCGTCGAACCGAACGAGCTGGGCGTGGTGCAGCTGCGGTCCTTCATTCACGAGAACGATCTTCGTGACGCCGGACTGAATCGTGTCCGGCATGGTGAAGGCGAAGTCGCGCGCCGTAATGGTGACGACGGGAGGTTCACCAGGTGCCACTGTGGAATCGGCGGGAGGCACATCGCGGCCGGCACAGGCTGCGCTGCAAATCAGCAGGGCGAGAGGGAAATGTTGCTTCATGGCTCGGGTCTCGGGCTTGATCGATTGTTCAGAGGCCAAACGGGCCTTGAAAAAAAAGGTTGGTCAGTTGCGAAAAGCCAGCCCCGTTCAGTGACGTACGCCCCCCGTGCGCTATCTCGGAGCGAAGCGCATCTTGCTCGACTGAAGCTGTAACCGAGGAAGATTGATGAGGACGCTTCTGGTCTCACATCGGGAAGTAACTGGCCTGCTGTCGATGCACGACTGCATCGACGCCATGACCGACGCGTTTCGCGCCCTCGCGACGGGCGACGCGCAGCTTCCGCTGCGGCAGGTCGTGTCGCTGCCGGGCTCACCGAATCTCCTGGCACTCATGCCGGGACAACTCGGCGTGAACCCGCGCGAGCGGCACCGCGCGGCCATCGGTGCCAAGGTGATCACGGTCTTCCCGGGAAACGACGCGACACCGCTCGATTCGCACCTCGGCGTCGTGCTGTTGTTCGAGGCCGAGATGGGACGGCTGCTGGCCATCATCGATGCCAGTTCGGTTACCGCTATCCGCACCGCCGCCGTTTCGGCCCTGGCCACGCGATTGCTGGCGAATCCTGACGCGGGAGACCTCGCTATCCTCGGAGCCGGCGTGCAGGCCATGACGCACCTCGAGGCGATACGCGTCGTTCGCAACGTGCGACGCACCCGCGTCTGGAGTCGCACGCCGGAGCGCACCGCCAGGTTCGCCGAGAAGGCGCGCCTGAAGTTCAACACGATGATCGAAGTCGCCGATTCCGCCGAGGCATGCGTTCGCGGCGCTGACGTGATCTGCACCGTCACGGCGTCGCGCGAACCCGTGCTGCGCGATTCATGGATTTCCGACGGTGCGCACATCAACGCGGTTGGATCGGCGCTTCCCACGGCACGGGAACTCGAAACCCGCGTCGTGGCCCGCAGCCGGCTGTATGTTGACCGGCGTGAATCGGCCCTGGCTGAAGCGGGCGACATCCTGATCCCGATTTCCGAGTCCGCCATCACTGCTGACCACATCCGGGGCGAACTTGGTGAACTGCTGACGGGTGCCGCCCCCGGGCGCCAGTCGGCCCGCGACGTGACCCTCTTCAAGTCGTTAGGCCTGGCGATCGAGGACCTGGCCGCGGCACGGCGCATCTACGAAAAAGGCGTGGCGCTCGGCACCGGCGTCTGGGTGTCGCTCGGCGGCCTTCGAGAGCAGCGGTGACCGCCAGGCCGGCGCTCCGCCTCCCCAGCCTCGCGGATCTCGAGGCCGCGCGAGAGCAGTTGGACGGACTCGCAGTGCGCACGCCACTGATCCGGCTGCCGAGTCACGCGTCACGAGTGACGGGTCAGGAGCTGTTCCTCAAGCTCGAGAACCTCCAGCCCATCGGGTCGTTCAAGATCCGGGGAGCCGGGAACGCCATGCGACGCCTGCCGGCCGAAATGCTCAGTGAGGGCGTTTGCACGGCGAGCGCGGGCAACATGGCGCAGGGTGTGGCATGGTGCGCCCGTGAGCTGGGCGTGCCGTGCCGCGTGATTGTGCCCGACAGGGCCCCGGACGCCAAGGTGGAAGCGGTCAAAACGTTAGGCGCCGAGGTGATCAGGGTGCCATTCGCTGACTGGTGGAAGGTGATGGAGACGCATGACACGCGCGGCGTGCCCGGCGCGTTCATCCACCCGGTGGAGAACAACGACGTAATGGCGGGGAACGGCACCATCGCGCTGGAGGTGGTCGAGGACCTGCCTGACGTCGATACGGTCATCGTGCCGTTCGGCGGCGGTGGACTGATCAGCGGGATCGGGGCGGGGTTGATGCAGCTCCGGCCTTCGTGCCGCGTGATTGCTGCCGAAGTCGAGACCGCGGCACCGCTGCGGGCGTCGCTGGACGCCAACGAGCCGCGCGCGATCAACCGCATCCCCACGTTTGTGGACGGCATCGGCGGCGCGAGCGTGCTGCCG
The DNA here is from genome assembly GCA_035559475.1 of Gemmatimonadaceae bacterium. Lineage (GTDB taxonomy): Bacteria > Gemmatimonadota > Gemmatimonadetes > Gemmatimonadales > Gemmatimonadaceae > JABWBJ01. The sequence goes on along the minus strand of DATMBT010000109.1, from coordinate 1,442 downwards.
GCCATGTGGCCGCTCGTCAGGCAGGTGGTCCGGGATTCCGTGGTGGTCACGCTCGAGGACATCGCCGCGGCGATCCGGACACTCGTCAGGCAGGCGCGGATCGTGACGGAAGGGGCAGGGGCCGCGTCGCTGGCTGCGGCGACCACCGGCCGGGCCGGTGGCCAACGCATCGTGTGCGTCGTGTCGGGCGGGAACATCGATCCCGCGGTGTTGTCGACCATCCTGAACGGCGCGCTCCCGTAATCTCCGCGGCCGGTCAGTCAGGGGCGTGATTCGTCAGTTGCCGAGCCAGCCTGCCACCCAGTTGCCCGCGAAATACCCGACGAGGGCCACTCCGAGGCCGACGACGAACATGTCGATCCCCGAACGTACCAGGCCGCGCCCCGTGAACACGGATCGCGCCGCACCCACCAGGAAGTGCGCGGCCATCGCAACGAGGAATGCCGTGACGATCGCGGGCGTGCCGCGGAGGATGAAAAACGGGAAGACCGGCAGCAGCGCACCAATCGCCGTCGCCGACCCGGTGATCCAGCCTTCGCGCATGGGAGACGCGCCTGCCGCACCGATGCCCAGCTCGGACTGCACCTTCTCCTGGAGCATGCGTTCCGGGTCTTTCAATGCCTCGTTGGCGAGCGCGCGGGCGCTCGCAGGGTCCATTCCCTTCGCTTCGTAGATCAGCGCCAGCTCGTCACGCTCGAGTTCCGGCATGTACGCGATTTCGTCTCGTTCCATCGCGATCTCGTGCGCATGCACTTCCTGTTCGCTCTTGGCCGCGAGATAGCCGCTCGATCCCATCGAGAGGGCGTCGGCGATGACGCCGGCGACGCCGGCGACGACGACTGCCTCGTGTTGTTGCGTCGCCGTGGCGCCAAGCACGCCGGCAACGAGCCCGAAATTCGCGGTCAGGCCGTCGTTGAACCCGTACACGACGTTTCGCAGGAATCCGCCCGACTCCACCCGGTGCCACGGTTCGCCGTCGGCAGACACCCCCGCGAGGTGTGCCAGCTCGGTCGCGTGCTCGGCGCTTTCCCGGGCGAGCTGCAGCGCCTCGGCACGACCCGCGGTCTCGGGCGCCGTCTCGCGATGCATCGTTAGGTATTCGCGCACCTCGCGCCCCTCTTCGCGCAGCAACAGAGAGACGAGGGACCCGGGGCCAAAGCGCCTGCCCAGGAACGCGAGGATCGTCGCCTTGGGCGATGGCCTGAACGTTCCCGGCGGACGGCCACTCGACTGGAGCAGGCGCGCCCAGATGGCGGCGTGTTCGGACTCGATGTCGCGCAGCCTGCTGAACACCGACGCGCGCTTCGGGTCAGGCTCCAGTCCGGACAGGATGCCGTACAGGTACGAAGCGTCGCTTTCGTCCTGCCAGTGCTCCTGAAACTTCCGAAGATCAGGCTTGGGTTCGACTTCGACTTGTGTCGTCATCACCCAAATATGGTGCG
>DATMBT010000108.1:0-6160 GCA_035559475.1 Gemmatimonadaceae bacterium | reverse complement strand
TTCTGGGCCGTCGGCTGCGGATACAGCGACTTGGCCGCGTATTGCACGTTGATCGTCGCGTAGAGCGGCGTCGCGCCCGCGTCGCTCATCTGGTTCGGGCTCGCGCCGCGTTCCAACAGGAGCTTCGCAATGTCGAAATGGCCGTTGATCGCAGCCATCAGCATGGGGCTCGTATGATCGCCCTCGCTCGCCTGGCCAATAGGAGCGCCGGCCGCGAGCAGGACCTTCACGGTCTCGATGTTGCCTTCACGGGCCGCAAACAGGAGCGGGGTCAAGCCGCCCTTGCTGCCAACCAATTCGCCATAGCTCAACGAACGTTCTGCCGTGCCACCAGCCCGGCCACCACGGCCCGCGGCGGCACCACCAGCGCGACCGGCACGCCCTGCTGCAGCGGCCTGCTGTGGCTCCTGGTTAGCTGGAGTAATTGCGGTCGGCGGAGGCGGATACCCGCGCTGCCCGGCCTGATCCTGGCTTGAAGCGGAATCAGCGGCCGGACGTGTCGTCGCTGCCTGACGCGCGTTCGCCGAATCCGGCATGGTCGGAGTCGGAGCCGCAGGCGTAGCTGGCGCACCCGCACGTCCAGCTGGAGGAGCTACTGGACCAGCGCCTCGTCCGCCGGCGGGAGGCGCGCCACCTCGACCGGCATTCGGGTTCTCTGCCTGGGCGAGTGCTGTGACCCTGCGTTGCCGGAGCGAACGGCTCGCGCCATCAAGGCGCTCGCGTTCGGGAACGTTCTCCACCTTCGACATGGCATTGATCTTTGCACCGCGCGCCAGGAGCAACTTCACGACGTCCACCCGGTCGTAGTTCGCCGCCCACATGAGTGGCGTCTGTCCCCATGCTCCTTCACGAACGTCTACTTCAGCGCCCGCATCCAGCAAGGCAACGATGGACTCGACGCTCCCGATTTGCGCCGCAAGGTGCAACGGCGTTGCGCCGCCGGCAGTCGTGACCGCTTTCGGATTGGCCCCTGCCTTGAGCAACGCCTTCACCGCGGGGGTCCTGCCACCGCGGGCGGCCAGGTGCAGGGGGGTGTAGTTGCCGTTGCGGGTGACGCCATCGACCCGGGCGCCCGCGTACACGAGCATCGCGATCTCCGCGGCGTCGCCGCGCGTCGCCGCCCAGTGCAATGCGGTCATGCCATCGCCCTGCGCGCCATTCACGTCGGCACCCTGGCGAAGCAGGACGCGTACCTTCGCCGTGTCACCGCGCATGGCGGCGTCCGCGACGGGGGAATCGTTCGGCGCCCAGGCGCCGAGGATCAGGGCAGCGCCTAACGCTGCTGCCCCCGGCAGGAACCGGCGGAGTGCGTTACGCATTGGAGTTCAGGGCAAGGACGTCAGTGCTGTCACCGAACTGCTTCATGTCGTCGTGGCCGAGCATGTGCAGCATGCTCAGCATGGCATTCGACATCGGCGTGCCGTCCGGCGCCTTGATGTGCAGGTTGCCGGGAAGCTTGCCGTTGGCGTGGCCGACCAGGAACAGCGGGCAGCGCCTGTGGTTGTGGAGGTTCGAGTCACCCATGGGCGACCCGTAAATGATCATGGTCTTGTCGAGCATGTTCATCCCGTCTTCCTGGATGCCCTTCAGCTTGTCGAGGAAGTACGGCAGCTGCGCGACGTGATACTTGTTGATGAGGTGGAAGTTCTTGACGCCCGCCTCATTGCCGCCGTGGTGCGACGACGGATGAAACGGCCGGTCCGATCCGCTCTCCGGATACACGCGGCTCGAGCCGTCGCGACCCATCTTGAACGAGAAGACACGCGTGATGTCGGCCGCGAATGCCAGCGCCTGCAGGTCGAACATGATCTGGACGTGTTCGGCGAAGGAGTCCGGCACGCCAGCGGGCGCTTCGGGAATCTCCCGCGGCTCGCCGCTCATGTTCCGGGCTTCGATGCGCTGGATGCGGCGCTCGACTTCACGAATATCCTCGAGGTACTTGTCGAGTCGGACGCGATCGGCGGCACCTAACGAGGTCTTGAGCGAGGTCATCTCGCCGGCCACCCAGTCCAGGATGCTGCGGCGCGTGCGACGACGCTCGGCGCGCTCGGCCACGGAGCCACCGACGCCGAACAGTTTCTCGAACGCCACGCGAGGGTCGCGGATGACGGGGAGCGGTTCCGTCGGCGACGCCCAGCTGATGGAGTCGGTGTACACGCAGGCGTACCCGTACGCGCACCCGCCGGCCTGGTCGACATTCTCGATGCAGAGCTGCAGCGACGGAATTGGCGTTTCCTGGCCGAAGCGCTGGGCATACAACTGGTCCAGCGACGTCCCGACGTGAACGTCCGAGCCCTCGGTCTGCTTCGGATGTTCGTGCGTGAGGAAGACCGCGCTCGACCGGAAGTGGTCGCCGCCGATTTCCTTGGGCGTGACCGGCTCCGCCTCACGAGCATCGGTGTTGCTGATGATCGTCAGGTAGTCGCGGTACGGGTCGAGGGAGTTCAGCGCGGTGGTGCCGAGGTTGAACTGGCGGCCCACCTCTGGCGGGGACCACAGGTTCATCTTCGCGCCAAGTTCATTGCAGCCGGCGGCGCCGTGCACCATCTCGATCGCCACGAGGCGTGTCCTGTCGCCGGGTGCGCCGCGCCAGATCCGTCCCGCGGGCACCATGGCATCGAGGAAGGGCAGGGCTACGGTCGCTCCCATGCCACGCACGAACGTGCGACGGGGAATCGGCTTGCCAGTGAGAAAATGCATGAACGGGGGGCTCCCTTGGTGGTTTTACGGCGTCCCGGTGCCGGCTGCCTGCGTGTCGGCCACGCGTCTCATACGGAAGGCGTCGCTCATCACGACACCAACGATGAAGTCATTGATGCGGTAACCGCCCGCCTCGGCCGAGCTCACGATCTTGCGCACGGCGGGGTGGTCGTAGTACTCGATCCGGCGGCCTAACGCGTAGGCCATCAGGTTCTGCGTGAAGGTGCGAAGCAGCGGGTCCGGCCGCTTCAGCAGCACGGCCTTCAGCTCCGCTGGCGTCGAAATCGGCGTGCCGTCGTAGAAGTCGCCGCGCGTGTCGAGCTCCGAGCCGTTCTCGCGCAGCCGCCAGCGGCCGGTGACGTCGAAGTTGTCGAGCGACAGGCCAATCGGGTCCATGAACAGGTGGCAGGACCGGCACTGCGGGTTGGAGCGGTGCAACTCCATCCGCTCGCGTGTCGTCAGCAGCCGACCATCCTTCGCCTCCCCGGTCTTGTCCAGGTCCGGTACGTCAGGCGGCGGTGGCGGCGGTGGCGACCCCATGAGCACTTCCATGACCCACTTGCCGCGCAACACGGGCGACGTGCGATTGGCGTGCGACGTGAGCGTGAGCACGCTCGCATGCCCGAGCAACCCGCTGCGGCGATCGTCCTGATACATCACCTTCCGGAACTCCGGGCCCGTGACGCCGGTGATGCCGTAGTGCTTCGCCAGCTCCTCGTTCACATACGTGTAGTTCGCCGAATAGAGATCGAGGACGGTCTTGTTCTCGCGGATCAGGCTGTAGAAGAACAGTTCCGTCTCGCGGCGCATTGCGTCGCCAAGCTGCTCGTGAAAGTCCGGGAATTGCAGCGCATCCGGGTGCACCTTCTCGATGTCCTGCAACCGGAGCCACTGTGCCGCGAAGCGCGTCGCCAGCGCCTCCGACCTCGGGTCAGCCAGCAGTCGTCGGGTCTGGGCCGCGAGCACCGTGGGTTCCGCAAGCGTGCCGTTACGCCCGGCGGCAACCAGGGCCTCGTCAGGCGGCGCACCCCAGATGAAGAACGACAACCGCGACGCGAGGTCCATGGGGCTTACCGCATAACGCTGCCCCGGCCGGGCGCCCGCGGGAAGCTCTTCCACGCGGAAGATGAAGTGCGGACTGGACAGGATCGCCTCCAGTGCCATACGCACACCCAGTTCGAAGCCACCCTCGGCACGACCCTGGTCGAAGAAGGTCATCAGGCCCTTCACGTCCCTGGGCTGCAGCGGACGGCGATACGCGGAGCCGCCAATGCTGGAAATGATCTTTTCGGCGCAAGGCCGTTCCTCGTCAGGCGTCGTCGGCCGGCACGTGAAGATCTTGTGGCGGCTGGCGGTCTCCGAGACACCCGTGGGGTTGTACGGGCCCGTGACCGTCAGGTCGCGCAGGTGGGCAACGTTGGTGATGCCGAGCTCTGACCCGATCTGCGTGTCGGCGATGGAGGCGCCGATCTGCGCGATGTTGTCGTTCACCGGCCCTTCGAACGTGCGGAGGAACGCGGCCGAGATGCGATGCGCACCGGCACGAACGGGCACCGGTTTCGTCTTGAGCACCATGTTGTTCGGATCAGCCTGCGACATCCACCGATCCACGTCGATCATCCCGACGCGTTCACCGTCGACGGAGATCTCTATACGCTCGTCGAACGGGGCGTCCGACCCGAAGAGTTGTCCCGTCGGGATCGAGTGCAGCGTCACCTCGAACACGTATTCGCCGTCGGCGATGAACGTGTGCGTCGCGGCAACGCCGCCTCGCGTGCCGACCGGAGCACCCTCGGCCTGGTCCCATTGGGCCGCAAGCCGCGCGATCTTGTACGTGGAGGAAGAAACGCTGGCCTTCGGGTCACCTACCGCCAGACGACTGATTTCACTCGCGGCGTCGAGGTACGCATCCAGGAGTGTGGCCGACGGTAGCTGAACGTCCGCGATGTTGTCGAAGTTCGCGCTCTTGGTATCAAGTGGGAGCCACGAACCCGCGTCAACATCAAGCTCGAGCAGCGACTTGATGGAGCGCTGGTACTCGGCCTGGTTGAGTCGCTGGAAGGTGCGAACGCCTGGTTCCGGCCGGAGGGCGGCCGCCTTGTCCATCAGCGACTCGAGCGTCGTGGCGAGCACAATCAGCGTATCGCCACCGGGACGCCGCCGACCCGGCGGAGGCATCATGCCGGTACGAAGCTTGTTGATCATCTTCTCCGCGACTTCAGCGTTCGCCGGAGAGGACGTGACAGCGGCGACTTCGAAGTGTTCGAGCGTCAGGCTGCCCAACTTGCGCTGGTCGCTGTGACACGAGGCCGCGCACGTCTGCCTCACGACCTGCGTCAACGTGGTGTTCGAGATCGAGCCGCGGGACGGAGCTGCCTTACGGGAGGCATGCGGCTTGGCCGCGGGCAGGGACTCCGGTGCGACAAACCCTGAGACCAGGGCGACGTTGGGCGGTAGGGGATGGGAGCGTGATTCCAGGCTTCTTACCGACGGCAGGAGGGCTAATGCACCCCCTGCAACTGCGGCCATGGCAAACACCTTCATCCCTGTCTCTCCGGGTCGGGCAGTCCGTGAATTGGGCGCACCGCCTCTATAGTGGTGGCCAAGTGCGCGTCCAGCAAGAGCTTTGTCACTTTCCGACCACGAAAAACGATGATCCATCCACCGTCCAACGGGGCCTGGTTCCTGCTCTTACGGACCAGGCCAACCGTACGCTGGAAACGACCTCGGCGGCTGCGTTGGATTGCCCTCACCTGAGTCCGGGTGGTACGCTATCGTCCCAGCAAAGCAGCGGTCTCTGCGACTGCTTTTGGTAATCTCAGCAGCTTTCGTGAGCGCATCTCAATGTCGTCAAACGCGCCCGGCGTCTTCGAGGAAGCCGAAATCGGCCCGTTCGCGGGCGATCGCGGAGCACTGGATAAGCTCTTCGTCGCGACCTACGACGAACTGAGGCGACTCGCCTCCATCATCAGGCAGGGTGATCCAAGCGCGACGCTCACTCCCACCGCGCTGGTCCATGAAGCGTGGCTCAAGCTCGCCGCGTCGCTGTCCATTGCGCCTGCCTCACGACTGCACTTCAAGCGCATAGCAGCGCGCGCCATGCGCCAGGTCCTGGTGGAGGCGGCGCGGCGGCGTAAGGCAGAGAAGCGCGGGGGCGACGCCGCCATGGTGACGTTCGATGAGCAGGCCGGCTACCCCGCAACCTCGGCCGATGAACTGCTGCTGCTCGATGCCGCGCTCGACGACCTCGCCCGTGTGAATGCTCGTCAGGCAGTCATGGTGGAAAGTCGCTTCTTCGGCGGACTCGACGTGGCCGAGACGGCGGCGCTGCTGAAGGTCTCCGAGGCCACCGTGCTCCGCGACTGGCGCGCGGCAAAGGCCTGGCTCTCGTCCGAGCTGCGCGGCGGCTGATCGTGCTTTCCGGAGAGCAATGGGAGCGCATGCAGTCGCTCTTTCACTC
>DATMBT010000107.1:0-9280 GCA_035559475.1 Gemmatimonadaceae bacterium | reverse complement strand
GCGGGGCTCATCCTCACGCTGACGCTGTCCGCCATCACGTCGATGTCCATCGTGCGCGAGCGCGAGCGCGGCACCCTCGAGCAGCTCATCGTGACGCCGGTGACTCGTGCAGGACTGATGTTAGGCAAGATCCTGCCGTTCGTGCTGGTGGGCTACGTGCAGATCACGGTGATCCTGCTGCTGGGCAGGTTCGTGTTCGACGTGCCGATCCGGGGGAGCCTCGTGCTCCTCTATCTCGCGACCGCTCCATTCATCCTGGCCAGCCTGTCCCTTGGCATGTTCATCTCCACGGCGGTGAAGACGCAGGTGCAGGCCATGCAGTTGTCATTCCTGGTCATCCTGCCGTCGGTCCTGCTCTCAGGCTTCATGTTCCCCAGGGAAGCCATGCCGACGGCCGCCCAATGGATCGGCGGCGCAATCCCGCTGACCTATTTCCTGCGCATCCTGCGCGGCATTCTCCTGAGAGGCACCGGCATCGAGGCCATCTGGAAAGACGTGCTGACGCTTTGTGTTTTTGCGCTGGTGCTCATGACGCTGAGCGCGACCCGGTTCCGGAAGTCGCTCGACTGAGCGCGCCTGGAATCCGAGCGTAGGCAGGGGAGGGCGGCCAGGTCTTGCCGCCCAGGAACGCGAGGCTACCTCCAGCCGCTCACTTTCGTCATGCCGATGATCACGTCGTAGCTCTTCAAGTCTCCAGCGAAGAAGCGCTCGATCGTTTTTTTCATCGACGCCGTGCCCGAGGCCAGCAGGCCACCTCCTCGAACGATCGTCGTGACCGGAGTGCCAATGACCTGCCACGAATTGGCACGCCTGATGGAATCGCGAGCGGCCTGCAGGATCCCGCCGATGGTGGTGTCTCGAGGGAGAGAGTCCTTGTTCGTCGGCCGCGCGGTGCTGTCCACCACGACTTGCACGCCGGAGCTGTCACGATAGGTCCGGAAAAGCCGGAACCCCATGCTGTCCTTGGCGACAGTAATAACCACGCCGCCCTGCACGTTGCCGGACGTGCCAGGCAGGAAGGTGGACATCGGCGACCCCATCCCCGGCACTGAACGGATGAAGGAACTCGTGCTGTCCAGCGGTAGCGCGGTCAGGTTCGCATAGAAGCGATCGGACGCGCCACGGTCGCGGAACAGGTACTGCTCAACGTTGGAGACGTAAAACGCCACTACGGTCATCTGGCGGGCGGCGAGCCAGTTCCCGACTGAGCGGATGGCCGAGGGGCCACCAAAATCTCCAACAACCGGCACGATGAGGTTGCGTAACTGCAACCGGCGGACGGTCTGGTAAGTCTCCTCGTTCGCCAGGAATGCCATCTCGACGCTGTCGGCGTTGGTCGCTGCCTGCAGCATGGAAAACGACGGATAGGTAGAGCGGACAAACGCAGGATTCCCGGACCGGTAGCCGTAGTTCACTTCCGGTCCCGCGGCAAAGAACACTCCAAACACGTGCTCGATCGACTCGATGTCGGTCGCCGGCAGGACGAAACCATGCTTGACCATCAGTCGCTGCACGATCGCCGCGAAGTTCGCCTTGTACGCCGAATCGTCAGGCACCGCGGCCTCGGCTGAGTCGAACAACGCCTTCACTGGAGTCGATGGCGGGAGGTTCGCCACCGATGGTCGCGAAAAGAGGTTCGCCACAAACTCGGGCCGAGTCGCCGACATCTCGAACAGCGCCTTGTACATCAGGTGTTGCATCGCGTTCTGTCGCCGGATGTCGAAGATGACCGCCATGCGAGGTGCGATGTTCGCGATGTACGTGAAGTTCTGCTCCGGTCCAACCCCGAGGTACACGCCTTGTGGAGTGAGCGTCTTCTGCAGGCTCGGAATGACTTCCTGGAACGAGACTTCGTTCGAGACGAAATTCTCGGACAGGAAGTAGCCGTCCGGCTCCGACATCGTGGTGAAGAACTTCCAGAACTCGCTGTCAGTGAGGCTGTCGGGTGGAAGCTCCTGCGCCACCCGGAAACTGGCCGCGGCCGGCGATGCCGGTCGCACGCCCATCATGAAAACGGCGAGGGCGCCATAGGCGAAAGCCGAGGCGCGCGAGCGAATGGTGGTGCGTGTCGTCATGGGCGGGCCCGTCGGTCAGGAGCGTACCACGCTGGATGCTGTTTGGACCGTGATGCAGGACAAAGGGTTCCCCTTCGTCCCCTGAGTATGTTTGAGGGGCAATGGGATCCACTACCCTCCCTCTGGTCAATAGCGGAACTGTCCGCGGAGCGTGTCCACACGACTGTCCGGACACGTGCGCGATGATCACGACTGTGGAGAATGGTCGCGCCGTTCGCATTCAAGGCGACCCCGATCATCCGGTAACTCAGGGTTTTCTCTGCACAAAGGTCAATCGGTACATCGAGCGTACCTACCATCATGACCGGCTGACGCATCCGTTGCGTCGAGTAGGACCAAAGGGCAGCGGGAAATTCGAAGCGGTGAGTTGGGACGAGGCGCTTGGCGAAATCGCCGCCAGGCTTCAGCAGGTGATTCGCGATCACGGTGCCGAGTCGATCCTTCCGTATTCGTACGCGGGAACGATGGGCTACCTGCAGGGCGAATCGATGGACCGTCGCTTCTTCCATTCGCTCGGCGCCTCCAAGCTCGACCGCACGATCTGCTCGACCGCGGGCGCAGCGGGAATGAGGATGACGGTCGGGGCAAATATCGGGGCTGACACCGAAGCCGTCGGACAGTCTGACCTCATCCTTCTGTGGGGGACGAACACACTCACGGCGAATCCGCACCTGTGGCCGTTTGTGCTCCAGGCGCGCGAGAATGGAGCGCCGGTCATCTGTATCGACCCGATACGGACGCGCACGGCTCGACAGTGTGACGAGTGGATCCCGATCAGGCCGGGAACCGATGCCGCGCTGGCGTTAGGCATGATGCACGTGCTGTTTGCGGAGCACCTGAAGGACGACGACTATCTCGCCCAGCATACGTCAGGTGCGGAACAGTTGTGCGCCAGGGCGATGGAGTGGACGCCCGAGCGCGTTTCGGCGACTACGGGCATTCCGGCCGACACGATCGTGTCGCTGGCCCGCCGGTACGGCCGCTCGAAGAACGCGTTCATCAGGGTGAACTACGGTCTGCAGCGCCACGCGGGCGGTGGCATGGCGGTGCGTACGATCGCCTGCCTGCCCGCCATCACGGGGCACTGGCGTCACCCGGGCGGCGGCGTGCAGCTCTCCACGAGCAAGAACTTCAGCTACAACGTGACGAAGCTGCATCGGGTGGACGCGGGACCGCCGACTCGCACGATCAACATGATCCGGCTCGGCGATGCGCTGACGCTGCCTGACGCGGGTGTGGGTGGTCCGCCGGTGAAGGCGCTGGTGGTCTACAACTCGAATCCGGGCGCGGTCGCACCAGACCTGAACGCGGTGCGTCGCGGCCTTGGGCGCGAAGACCTGTTCACGGTTGTGCTCGAACATTTCCAGACGGATACGGCCGACTGGGCTGATTTCGTGTTGCCCGCGACGACGCAGCTCGAGCACTGGGACGTGCACCTGGCGTACGGGCACCACTACGCGACGTTGAATCGCCCGGCGATCGCCCCCATTGGTGAGGCGCTGCCTAACACCGAGATCTTCCGCCGGCTGGCGCGGGCGATGGGCCTGACGCAGGACTTCTTCGCCGACGATGACCTGACGCTGATCCGGCAGGCGCTCGACTCGGACCAGGAGAAGATGCGCGGCGTGACGTTCGAGGCGTTGATGGAGCGGGGATGGGTGCGGCTCAACCTTCCCACGCCCTACGCCCCGTTCGCGACGGGCAAGTTCCTGACGCCGAGCGGGAAGTGTGAGTTCTACAGCGAACGGCTGGCGCAGATGGGCTTCGATCCACTGCCGACGTACATCCCGCCGTACGAGAGCCCGGAGCGCGACCCGGAGCTCATGGCCCAGTGGCCACTGACGCTGATTTCCTCACCGGCGCACCAGTTCCTGAACTCGTCGTTCGTGAACGTCGATTCATTGCGGCGGAGCGTCGGGAAGCCGGAGTGCATCATTCACCCCGACGATGCTGCGCCGCGCGGGATCAGGACGGGCGAGGAAGTGGAAATCCGCAACGGACGCGGCGCGTTCACGGTGATTGCACGCGTGGACGAGGGGATCCGCCGCGGCGTGGTGTGGGCGCCGTCGGTCTGGTGGACCAAGTTCTCGCCCGACGGCCGCAACGCGAACGAGACCACGAGCCAGCGTGAGACTGACCTCGGCGGCGGCGCGACGTTCTACGACAACCAGGTGGACGTCACGCTTGTTTGAGCCTCAGGGCGCCGTACGAGCCTGAAAGTGCCTTGCGGCGGTATCCGCTGGCACGGGTACTGAGTGACGCACGTGCGGCCTGAACTGTGTGGCGTCCTAACGACGTAGCTCACGAATAGCTGGTGACCCGCCGGCTAACGGATCGAGCCCATCGATGGCTATCGTGCTCTCTGGGGTCAGATTCCGTTGAGCAGTGGAGTAGCCGTGAGGGACTACTTCAACGCGTCAGTGGGGTCTGGCCCCATTTACTTATCGTGCCAGTGCCCGTGCTCGGGGGACCACACCCTTCCCGGAAGCGTCTGGCGCCGCGTTACGCCGAGAATCGCGATCGCGATCACCGCCAGCACGCCGACGACAACAAGCATCCGCGTCCGGGTTCCCTGCGAACGCTTCTGGCGTTCTCGTTCCTGACGCTCCAGCTCCGAGCGCTGTTTGCGCTCCTCACGCCGGGCGTCCCTGGAGACTTCCGAGGCTTTTCCCATTGTCCGCGAAGGAACTCGCGGCGCGCCCGGCATGCAACCCCCCAGACGACCTCCTCGGGGGTTTGGCGCGGTGTCTGGCTAGTGTTGCGAGTGACCGCGAATAGCTTCCCAGCGATCGCAGCCATTGCCGACTCGAACCGGACCGTCCGCCGATGCGTAGCCTCCTTCGTGCCGTTCTCGGAACGTCGTTCCTTGCGACAACTCTTGTTCCTGCGCTCCTGGCGGCCCAGGGCGCGCTCGACAGCGAGAAGCTGAAGAGCATCGCATTCCGCTCGATTGGACCGGGTCTGGTGACCGGTCGAATTGCCGACGTCGAGTTCGACCCGAAGGACCCGAACATCTGGTACGTCGCGACCGCGTTCGGCGGGTTGTGGAAGACCGTGAATCGCGGCGTGACGTTCGAGCCCATCTTCGACCAGGGACCGTCATTCAACCTGTGCTGCGTGGTGGTTGATCCGCGCAACCCGGACATTGTCTGGTTAGGCACGGGCGAAAACCACAGCCAGCGCAGCGCGCACTTCGGCGACGGCGTGTACAAGTCGTCCGACGCCGGCAAGACCTGGAAGCGTGTCGGGCTCGAGACCTCTGAACACATCGGCAGGATCGTAATCGACCCACGCAACTCGAACGTGGTGTTCGTCGCCGCGCAGGGCCCGCTGTTCTCGTCAGGCGGGGAGCGGGGGTTATACAAGACCAGCGATGGTGGAAACACCTGGTCCGCGGTGCTGACGATCAGCGAAAACACCGGCATCACGGACATCGTGCTCGACCCGAAGAACGCGGATGTGATGTACGCGTCTTCGTACCAGCGCCGCCGCCACGTGGGACAGGCGATTGGTGGCGGACGAGAAGCCGGCATCCACAAGTCGACCAACGGTGGGCGGACGTGGACGAAAGTCACGAATGGATTGCCGAAGTGCGACATCGGGCGCATCGCGCTGGCGGCCGACGGACGGCGAAACCCGACAGAGATCTATGCGCTCGTTGAAGCGCAGGGCGGACAGGGCTTCTACAAGTCCAGCAACGGCGGCACGAGCTGGACGCGGTACGGCAAGACCGTGAACCCGGCGGCGCGTGGAGGAGGAGCCGGTGGTGGCGCACCGCAGGGTGGCCGCGGTGGCGGGCGTGGTAACGCAACGGCCGACAGCCTGAATTCCAATTGCGCCGGAACCTCAGCGACACTCGCCGAGAACGAGAGCTGGTTCTCGAACGGAACGGGACAGTACTACTCCGAGATCTTCGTTGATCCCTGGCGCGCGGGCACCATGTATTCCGTCGCGACCAACATCTCGCGCTCGACGGACGCCGGCGCGACCTGGAGCTCACCGGGCTGGGACCAGGGGCAACCTTCGGGGACGTTCAACCCGGTGCACGTGGACCATCACGAACTGGCGTTCGACCCAGCCGACCGGAACCACCTCCTGTTAGGCAACGATGGCGGTTTGTACGAGACATACGACAACGGTGCGACCTGGCGCTTCTTCGCCAACCTGCCGATCACGCAGTACTATCGCGTCGCGGCGGACAACGCGAAGCCGTTCTATAGAGTGTGCGGGGGGACGCAGGACAACTTCTCGATGTGCGGCCCCGCGCGTTCGTCGAATCCCTGGGGCGTTCGCAACAGCGACTGGTTCATCGTCGCCGGTGGGGACGGCTTCCAGTCGCGCGGCGACCCGGAAGACCAGAACATCATTTACGCCGAGTCGCAGAACGGTGGATTGTCCCGTTTCGACGTTCGCGAGGGGCGTGGAACCGGCATTCGTCCCAATCCACAGCAGGTTGTAGCTCAGGATGATGAGAGCGGTGGTGCAGCGGGACGTGGTGGCCGCGGTGGTGCGGCCGATTCGGCGGCAGCCGCTGGTCGTGGTGGTGGTGCGCAGGGCGGACGTGCCGGTGGCGGTGGACGCGCGGGCGGTCCCGCCGATCGCTGGAACTGGGACGCGCCGCTCATCGTGAGCCCGCATCTCTCAACGCGTCTCTACTTCGGCAGCCAGTTCCTGTACCGCACGGACAACCGTGGTGATAGCTGGGTACGCGTGAGCCCCGACCTGTCGCGCAACCTGAATCGCGACACATTGCCGATCATGGGCAAGGTGTGGCCGGCCGGATCGGTCGCGCTCAACGGCTCGACAACCGCGCTGAGCAACATCGTCACGATCGACGAGTCGCCGGTCCTCGAGGGGATGATCTGGATCGGCACCGACGACGGACTGGTGCAGGTCACGGAGGATGGTGGAAAGACCTGGCGTCGCATCGAGGATTTCCCCGGCGTGCCGAAGTTCACGTACGTCGCGGATGTCCTGGCGTCGCCACGTGACGCGAACACGATCTTCGTCGCGTTGAACAACTGGCAGCGTGGCGACTACAAGCCATACGTCGTGCGCAGCACCGACCGTGGTCGCACGTGGACGAACATCACGGGCAACCTGCCGGCGAAGCACAACGTCTGGTCGGTCGTGCAGGACCACGTGAACGGGAACCTGCTGTTCACCGGCACCGAGTTCGGTGTGTTCGTGAGCGTCGACGCTGGCGCGACCTGGACGGCGCTCAAGGGTGGCTTGCCATCGATCCAGGTGCGCGACATGCAGGTCCAGAAACGCGAGACGGATCTCGCGATCGCTACGTTCGGTCGCGGCTTCTACGTACTCGACGACTACTCCGCACTGCGAGAGGTGACGCCGGCCGCATTGGCCGATGAGGCGCGGCTATTCCCGTTGCGCCAGGCGTATTCGTTCAACTCCTCCGGGCTTGGCCCGGCGGGAAGCGCCGGCATAGGGACGCTGTCGGGAAACTTTCAGTTTGCCAACCCGCCCTTCGGCGCCGTGTTTACGTACAACGTCAGGCAGGACCTGCCCGCCGACACAAAGTTGGTGCTGACGATCGAGAACCAGGCTGGCCAGCAGGTGCGTCGCTGCGAACTCGACAAGACCGCCGGGCTGCGACGTGTGTCGTGGGGACTGGTGCCTGACGCGCCGGTAACGCCAGCGGGGCGTGGGGCGGGGGGCGCGGGGCGTGGGGGGGCACCCGCGGATTCCGTTGCGACTTCCTCCGCGCCGACGATTCAACCGTGCGTTGCGCCTGCCGGGCGTGCCGGAGGCGGAGGAGGTGGTGGTGGCCGTGGCGGCGGCGGGCAGCGCGTGCCTAACGGGTCCTACACCGCAACAATCGGCCGCATGGTCGGGACGACGGTAACACCGATCGGTCCGTCACAGAGCTTCCTCGTTCTGCCGCTACCTCAGTAACAGAAAAACATCTTACGCGGAGTACGCAGAGGTTTCGCAGAGGCAACCGAATGTCGTTCGGAGTCCTCGGCGATTCCTCTGCGACCTCTGCGTTCAAAGTGTTTCCGGAGCCTTTGATAGCTGCAGTCAGGGAGGAGCGTGCGCCGAGTTGTCAGCATTGGTGACTTGTGATGATGACTCGTGACTCGGCACGGCATGCGGCCTCTCCTCGCTCTGATCGCGCTGTTCGTATTCGCGGGCTGTCCCGCTCCGACCGAGTCGTCGGTTGGCGTCAACATCCGCGTCGCCAACGAGAGTTCGTTTGCGTTCAGCGACGTGGACGTCGTCTTTCCCCAGGACAGCGTTGACTACGGTGGCGTAGCGGCGCACGGCGCGAGCGACTACCGCCGCGTGACGCAGGCGTATTCCTACGCCCTGATCATCGTGCACGTGGGCGGCGAGGAGCTGCGGCTGCAGCCTATCGACTACGTGGGTGAGGTGGCGCTCCCTGCCGGTCGCTACACCTACGCGCTCAACGTGACGATCGAGGGACGGCTCACGTTCGAGTTCCGCCGCGACTAACGCCACTTTCGCGAAGAAAACGAATAAATGCTGTGGCGTCCGCGGTCATTCGCGGGTCGTCCGCGTCATTCCGCGTCCCCATACAGTCGCGGGATTCAGTCGACGTGCGTGAGCCACAGAATCCCGCGAACTTTGTTACGCGGAATCTCGCGGACTGGGCGAATCTGCGCGGATCCTTGCCGGCCCTTCCACAAGTGCGCGCCGAGTCAGAAGATCGGCGATTGAACTTTTCGGCCGCGGCGAACGTCACTAGGCCGAATCCGAATCGAGCACTCCCCGAGCCCGCCGAGGCGGTACGTGTCCAACCCCGCGCTTCGCGACGCAACCAGAGCGGATCACGCCGAGGACCTGGCGCTGCGGCTGCTGGTGCTGCGGTGCCAGGCTGGTGATGAAGCGGCGTTCGCGAAGCTCATGACGACGTTCGAGGAAAGGACGTTAGGCTATCTTCGCGGAATCATAGGGGGCGACGATGCGGACGATGTGCAGCAGGAGGTGTGGTTGTCGGTGTACCGGCACCTCGCCGACCTGGCCGATCCGGGCGCATTTCGCACGTGGCTCTTCCGGACGACCAGGCACAGAGCGATCGATTTCCTCCGAAAACGGAAGCGAGATCACGAGCTGATCGACGACGTGCCTGTTGACCAGGTGGCCGTGCCTGACGCGACCGAAGGAGAAGAAGGTTCCGCAGGACTGGTCGACTTGGAAGCAATGACCGCGGCGCTGATGGC
>DATMBT010000106.1:0-2875 GCA_035559475.1 Gemmatimonadaceae bacterium | reverse complement strand
TAGTCCACGTCAATCCACTTGCCCCGGACCTCTACCGCAGACGGCAGGGCCAGCAAGCGCTCGCGCTCGGATGTGCTCACCAGCGGCCAGAGGTCCAGTTTCAGCGGCGCAGACTGAAACGCATCCATCGACGTCACTTCGCCCAGCAGTTCTTCATAACGCGACGTCAGGTCCGCTTGCGTCAGGCGCGGCGTCGTGCCCCCCGAGCGACGGTGCAGCTCACGGAGTTCATCGATCGCTCTCCGGTTGCGGCGCACAGCCGGATGACGCGCTTCACCGCGAGCCAGCGCATTCGCAAGAGCGCGCCGTGCTTCGACCTCCCTGCCCTGCGGGAACTCGTCCACATCCTCTTCTTCCCGTTCCAGCTCAAAGCCGTGATACGTGACGCGGCGCGTGAGCACGAGCGCGTCGCGGGAACGCGAAGAATCCACGGCAAGCCCGCTCCCGCTGGACACCGCGTGGCGCCTGACGAGGGACATCGGGAGCTGGGTGCCCTCGATGCTGGCCCGGGGGACCCCGAAGCGATCCGCGAAGTAGCGCAACGTGCCGGTGATTGGTCCCCAGGACCCGCACACGCTCGTCTTCGAGACTCGTGCTTCCTGGCCGTCCGGGGTTTCTTCGTCGATCACGAGATCAAATGGCATCACCCGTGCGAGGAGTTCGCAGAAGCCGCGACGCATCGTTTCCGTGACCATGGGTAGCGTCGACGGAATCGGCACGTCCAGGCTCCGGCAAACACTCGCCATGGCCAGCGCCGTGTCCTCGATGGCCTTGATCAACACTCCACGTCGCTCGGCCCAGCGTTCGATCGACCCTTCGTCAAAGAGGTGCCGCGGGAGTCCGTAGACCTCACCGATGTACCCGGTCTTCGCCAACGCCTCGGCGTACACATTGTACGCCGTGAGGTGATCGCTCCCCTCAACGATCAAGCCCACCAGGTTGCGATCCTCGCGAGTCATTCGGTGCAGCGACTCCGCGGAGGCCATGACCGCCAGCGCCGGCACCAGTGAATCGTCCGCCTGCACGAGCAGTTCTGCCCACGGGCGCTCCACCGGAGTCGCTTCTACGAGCTTCCCGTACTTCGTGAGGCGACCGTTCTCCACGATGCCGCGCGACTCGAGGCGGGAGAGTGCCTGGCGGTAGGCAACACGGTCGAGTGGCACTGGCAGGTCCAGCTCGTCCGCGCGCACACCGAGCGCGGCGCACGTAAGTGCCACGCGCTCCGAATCGCCCGCCAGCTGGAACTCGGGCGCCGTTGGCTGAAGCGTGTGGAAGACCAGGTCGCGGTCGCTCAGGATGAATACCTGGCCGCCTTCGACCCGGCCGTGCACCCGTCCGGCCATCTGGAGAATTTCGTTCGCGCCGAGATGAGTTCGTGTGAGAACGTTTCGGCCGCGCTCGACGACGTTCGTGAAGCGCGTGTCGTCGATGACGACCGTGTCGAGACCCTTCACGTTGAGGGCGCTCTGGCCGGCGGCGGTCATCGCCAGCACGTACGGTTTTGGCGCTCCGTCCTCGAGGAAGGGACGGATCACGCGTATCGGCTCTCCGCCGTGGTAGAACTGCGCATGAATCCGCGGGAACCGCTCGCCAACGAGTCTCGCGGCTTCCTCGACTCCGGCCCGCGTCGGGAGGAACACGCCGACGCCGCGCTCCTGGCGCACCACCTGCTGCAGGAAACGATCGCCAAGGAACCGGTCGGGCGAGTCGGTGAGCACCTTCACCGTCGCGGCGCGATCGGGATCAAACGCCACGGTGCGAAGGACGGCGGCCGAGTTCAGGTAGCTGGCGTAGAACGCCGGGTCCACGGTCGCCGACAGCCAGATGAACCGGCATCCGGCGCGGCGGCCTAACGCGAGGCACAGTTCCAGCTCGGCCGACGTCTGGTGAATCTCGTCCACCAGCAGCGTGTCGCGCGCGAGAATATCGTTCTCCTCGAACCATCGGCGCGCGATCCCCGTCGTCACGATGATCACGTTCCAGGTCGGCGTTTCGGGTGTCGCTTCCCGTTCCCGGTTCACCACTCCCGTGCGCAGGGATTTGGTGCCAAGGATCTCCTCGGCGATGGGTCGGATGGCGAGCGTCTTGCCCGTGCCGGTCCCGGCCACAATGCCGAATCCCTTCCCACCGCGGGCCAGCTCCCGGATCTCAGCGCCGTGTTGTCGTTCGAGCAGCGTGTCGATGTGCAGGCCCAGCGCCAGCTCGATCGTCTCGCACGCCGCGCGCGTGGGCGCAATGACGATGACGCGCCCGGTAGGCGGCTCCGCCGCTACGAAAGCGGCGTGATCGGGCGGGAGGGTGCGATCCTGGACGTCGCGGAGCATGGGCGAACATTAAGTGCGCGAACTGCCAAAAACCGCGACCGCCGAACTGCGCAAGGTTCCAAACGGCGCAGACTGCCGAACGGCGCAAACGCCAAACGGCGCAGAAGCCAGGAAGCGCAGAAGCCAGGAGGCGCGACCGCGAAACGGCGAAACTTCCGCAGTTACCGACGCCAGGCTGTTGCGCCTTCAGGCAACTGCGATCTTCGGCATCTGCGCTGTTAGGCATCTGCGCTGTTAGGCAGCTGCGCGGGCATGCTGGACCTCGGTGTCGGCCAGATTCCCGGGTTGATGTCAGGGCTGAAACGCGTCCTCGTCAGGGAATGCGAGACTGCCCGGCCCGGCCAGCCACCAGAACGGTGACTGCGTCGAGCGCCCAGCGAATTTTCGTCGCACTTGTCTATAGAACGCCTTGTACGAGAGGTTTGGGGTGTCAACGACTTCAAGCAACGCATGCGTGAAGTGACCGTACTCGGGCTCGGCGCACGCCAGCTGGTTGGCCTGGCAGGCGGCGAGCAGGAGTGCGCGTGCCCGCAAGGGCGGCTTTTCCCCCA
>DATMBT010000105.1:0-4988 GCA_035559475.1 Gemmatimonadaceae bacterium | reverse complement strand
CGTCGGTCAACACGGACAACAGCTCCGGCACGCCGCAAACCCTTCGCAATTTCGGGAGCAAATCGGTCCCGGCCTAACACGGCCACCCTGGTGCCGAGCACATCCATTCCAGCCTCGTGCAGCATCTGCACCGCGAGGGGTCCACTGTACGAGAACAGCGGCCATCCCGGTGTGTTCTCGTTCGTTCCCACGACGGCAATGCCCCGTCGTGAGCAGGCGCTGATGTCCACATCGTCAGGCCTGACCTCCCAGGGCTCACACATCAACGAGACTACCGCAGTGGGTTTGAGATGCTTGATCCGTTCTTCGTCCAGAGGGCGCACGAAACCCAGGTTGGTCACCACATCCGCGACAGAAAGCACATCGGGTGATGCCTCATCGACAATCGTCAGGTTGTCTTTCAGAGCCGAGGACAGAACCATGTCGCGCGTCGCCCCCGCGGCATCAATCGCAGGCCCCCAGGCGGAGTCCCGTGCCACGGCAAACACGCGGTCGGCACGCGCGGCAACGGCAATCGCGGCCGTCACCGCATAGTGACCGGTCGCTGCTTCAGTCAGCACACTCAAGCCGCTCAGGTCGAGCTCGAGCTGCTCAATGGTTTCCCGAATAAGACGAGCGGTGCGGCGTGAGTTCAGCATCTATCGCGAGCGAG
Organism: Gemmatimonadaceae bacterium; assembly: GCA_035559475.1. Classification (GTDB taxonomy): domain Bacteria; phylum Gemmatimonadota; class Gemmatimonadetes; order Gemmatimonadales; family Gemmatimonadaceae; genus JABWBJ01. Next base: position 4,336 of record DATMBT010000105.1, on the reverse strand, counting down.
TCCGCCCGTCGTCAGGCAGCAATGGCCCGTCCCAGCGCCTGCACGACAGCTTCCTGGTCGGACTCGGTCAGGTACGAGTGCAGCGGCAGCGCAATGGAGGACGACGCGACTTCGTCAGTGACCGGAAAGTCTCCGGTCTGATATCCGAACTCGCGACGGTAGTAGGTGATCAGCGGCATGTGGTGCGTTCCGATGTTCGCCTCGATTCCCTGTTCTCGAAGACTCGATAGTATCGCGGATCGGCGCGCCGCAAGGGTGGCACTCAACCTGACCACGTAGGACTGATAGATGTGTGAGTCCTTCTCGACGGGTTTCGGAAGAATGAGCGGCAGCCGGGCGAGCAATTCGTCGTAGCGCTCCGCCTGTTGGCGTCGGCTCGCGATGAGATCCCCGTACCGTTTCAATTGAGAGATGCCGAGTGCAGCCTGGAATTCGGTCAGTCGAAGGTTGAACCCCGCGGCGACGAAATCAGGCGTCGCTGCGTCCGGGTCCTGCCCGTGGTTGCGTAACGCGCGCACCCTGGTGGCCAGCTGCCGGTCGCTGGTCCGTATGGCGCCACCTTCGCCCGTCGTAGCGGCCTTCCGCGGGTGAAACGAAAAACAGCCGAGTGTTCCCCACGCACCGGCAGCCCTTCCGTCGAGTGATGCGCCGAGTGCGCACGCGGCGTCTTCGATGACGGGGATCCCATGTGCCCCCGCGATCGCCATGATCGCGTTCATGTCGGCCATCTGTCCGAACGCATGCACGGGAATGAGGGCGTGAAGCGGCTCACCGCGTTGCAGTATTTTTTCGAGCGCAACCGGGTCCATCCCCATCGTGCTCGTCTCAATGTCGATGAACACCGGTAAGGCACCGGTGACAACGACGGCGTTTGCAGTTGCCGGCCACGAATACGCGGCGACACCGACCCGATCACCGGCACCAATGCCGAGTGCGAGCAACGACAGGTGGAGCGCGGCGGTTCCGTTACAGACCGCTGTCAGCTCTCCCCCGTCGGTATAGTCGGCAATCCGACGTTCGAATTCCTGTACTGTTTTTCCCTGGACGAGCTGGCCCGTCTTCAGGACGTCGATCACCGCGGCGATGTCCTCATCGGTGATATGCGGCCTGGCAAGCCGGATCACGTGCGCGCTCTCGGTCGGTACCACTCGATCGTGCGGAGCAACCCTTCCTCGAGATCTACCGTTGGTTCGTAGCCGAGCAGCTCGCGAGCCTTGCCGATGTCCGGGATACGCAGCTCCACATCGACGCTGTTCCACGGCAGGTGCGTGATTCGAGATGACGAGCCGCTCAGGCGCACTACGTGGTGCGCCAGTTGATGAATCGTCGTGACACTGCGCGGGTTGCCGATGTTGAACGCCTGTCCCACTGCCTGCGGGCGCTCAAGCGTCGCCAGGATCCCGTCCACGATGTCGTCCACATAGCACCAGGCCCGGATCTGGCTGCCATCATTGTGAATCGTTATGTCTTCGCCCTTGAGGGCCTGCATGATGAACCGGTGGATTGCGCCCTCGCCCACCTGCCCCGGCCCGTAAATATTGAAAGGCCGGATCGACACTGTGGGCATTCCGTACTGGCGGAAGTAGTTGTGCGCGAGATGCTCCGTCGCGAGCTTGCTGACGGCGTATGTCCACCGCGCCTCGCCAACCGCGCCAAGGCTCGTGATGTCGCCCTCGCGCACCTTGTACGCATACACCCCGAACACTTCGCTCGTGGAGAAATCGACGAAGCGCTTGAGGTTCGTGCAGGCCCTGGCCGCCTGGAGGACGTTGAACGTCCCCAGGATGTTCACTTCCATCGTCGTCACCGGCATTCGCAGCACGGTGTCCACGCCGGCGATGGCGGCCAGATGAACGACGTAGTCGCACCCGTCGACCGCCTGCCGCACGGCATCCGGATCGAGCACATCGCCCTTCAGCCAGCGCAGGTTGGTGTGAGCTGCGGCCGGCGTGCCGCTCAACGCGTCACGATGCCCGTTGTCGAAAATGACAACCTTGTTCGCATCGATGAGGCGTTCCGTCAGGCGCGAGCCGATGAAGCCAGCGCCCCCGGTCAGCAGGACGGTTGCGTTCTCGATCACGAGTCGGACGGGTTCGGGAGTCGCGACCTGCGCGGCATTGGTCATTAAGGATGACAGGCGACCACCAGAACGCCAGTCCGCAGGTTAACCAGGACCTCACGCGTCGCACGCTCGCGACCGTGGTCGTGGCGCTTGTCGCATTGGCCTGGGCGATCTACCGACCTGACAAGTCGCGCCCGTTTCACATGACGGACTTCTCCGAGTTCGTCTCCCTGCTCGAAAGCCAGGACGGCGTGATCGGTCGCATGCGTGCTGTCGTGGATTACTACGCAACGCAGGGGCGCTTCAACGTGATCCCCTACGCGTGGATCGCCTTCAAGTGGACTGTGATGGGTTGGTGGTCGCCGGGCTGGCAGGTGCTGCGAGCCGTGTTGATGCTGACCCTGTTCGGTTTGTCGTTCCTGCTCCTCCGACGACTCGGCGCCTCAAGACTGGGCGGGCTGATTGGCGCGAGTGTTTTTCTGTTCGCGCCTTCCGCGTCCGACGGCTGGGTGCACCTGACGATGGCCGAGCCGCTCGGCGCCGCAATCACATTGGCTATGTCGCTTCTCGCCACTCGATACCAGGCGAGCGCTCGCTGGCAGAGAGACGCATTGTTGATGGCGGTCGGCGCTGCCGCCCTGATCCTGACGAAGGAACTCCTGGCGCCATTGATGTTCCTCCCGATCGTTCTCGCATTGACGCTGCAGTCGGATGGGATGTTCGCATGGCCCGTGCGCAGTCGACGGAACGTCGTGCTGGTTCTCAGCGTCGCTGTCGCGTCGCTGCTCGCGATCGTCCCCGTCGCCTGGTTGTATCTCCGCGGTGGTGAGTCAGCGTACGCGTCGATGTACGGGCGGGCTACGCAGTCAATCGGTGGGATTTTCGCCAACTGGATCGCAGCGCTCATCCCCTTCGAAGCGGCGGCATTCCCGGCGAGCGTGCCATGGGCCCTGTCCGTTTTCGCTTTTTTCGGACTGGTCGCAACAGGATGGCGAATTGCTTTCCACAGCGGCGGTGATGCGACGAGAGCGCGCTGGCTCCTTTCCATTGCGTTCCTTGTGCCGCTGGTTGGCATCCTCGCCTACATCCCGAACCCGTGGTACGCACGCTTTTACTCGCTTCCCCTCCTGACCGGTACGGCATTGCTGATCGGGATGGGTGCATCGTACGTGCACCGCGTTGCACCACATGGCGCCGCGTTGGCGACGCTGGCCTGGGCGGTGATGACGGTGTTCCCCGCTGGGTCAGCCTGGGGGTTTGGTTCGAGCCGTGACGCAGAGCAGCGTCGCAACGACCGCCTGGTTTCGTTCGTTGCCGATTCGATCGACGCCGACTCGGTTCACTTTGCCGTGACGAGACCGCCACCGTATGCGTGGCTGGGTCTGGGCGCCACGATGAATCGCTTTGCTGCCGCCACGGGACGTCCCTGGCCGCTGACTCGGGATATCGGCTGCGAGCAGGCTCGCGCCGAACTGGAATCGCGACCGGCGCTTGTCATCGTGAACCTGGTTTCGTCGTGCGAACTGCAGGCACCGGAACGCCGAGTCATTTCAGAGGCTTACAAACGCGTGGATTGGCCCCGGTTGCGAGTCGTCAGCGACTCCTCTCACGCAGACATCTTTCCCCCAACGCCGAATCATCGATCGCCATGAGCGAACCTGCAGCGTTGGGAGGACCGTCAACGTTCGCGTTCTCACGGACGGTTTCTGTTACGTGGCGCCACGTATTCACCGTCACCGTGATCGCGATCATGGCTTCTGCGTATGTGGTGCTGCGAGGCACCAGCGATCCGGAGGTCTCGGACTTCGACCAGCTCTGGCACGGCGCGCGAGCACTCATTCAGGGCGATAACCCGTACCAGTATGTCGGACCAACTGGAGTTTTCGGCTGGGCTCCGCTGTATTACCCACTGCCGGCGATGCTCTTTGTATCGCCGCTGGCGCTGTTGCCACTGCTCGCGGCCCGCGCGGTCTTCGCCGCGATATCAGCTGGCGTCCTGGCGGCGGCACTGCTTCGCGACAGCCCTGTGCGTTTGCTGGTGTTCCTCTCGGCGCCGATGTTCATCGCCATCGGACGGGGACAGTGGTCGCCGCTGCTCGTCGCGGCCGCGTACTTCCCCTCGATGGCGTGGGTGGGTCTCGCCAAGCCGAACATCGCCCTCGCCGTTCTGTTCGGTTCCAGGAAACCATGGTCTGCTGTTACCTCAGCAGTGATCGGCGGCGCCATTCTCATCGCGGTGAGTTTCATCATTGAACCCGGGTGGCTGGCCTCATG
>DATMBT010000104.1:0-7058 GCA_035559475.1 Gemmatimonadaceae bacterium | reverse complement strand
ACAGGCGCTATTGACCGGATGCGGCTTTCCTGCCGTTTCGCAGGGCGATCCGCGCGTGCTCCACGCGCCGAAGGTCCTCGAGTCCCGTTCTGGAACATGATGAGTTCCAGTCATCCCGAGCCACGAGTGTTGGACCGGGATCGCCTCCTCGGCGACGCGATGCTTGGTGCGGCGGCCGGACTGATGCTCGGCTGGTTGGATGCGGCGCAATTGCTGCTGACCGCGGGCCAGCCGGTTTTGCGCGCGGCGTACAAGGTTCCTTTGCACGTCATCTGGGTTTCGCCAATGCTGGCCGCGCCGGTCGTCATGGCTCTTGCTGTCTTAACGGGGATTGCTGCGCGTTCTGACCTGCGCATCCGCCCTTCTGGCGCCCTGAAATCAGAACAGATCGTGATCGGCATGGTGACCTTCGTCGTGGTGTTCCTCGCGGCGTGGGTGCTGCGCTTGCTGCATCCAGCAAGCGTCGTTGTCCTGGCGCTCAGCGCTGCATTGACCGTGGCACGCCTGTCAGGTTCGCTTGTGCGTGACCCGAGTCGCTGGTTGCGCGGCCCGCTGCTGGCAGCTGGTGGGACCCTTCCGATCCTGGCGCTCTACGCCACGGCGTATCCTCGCATTGCCGAGCAACGCGATCTGCAGAACCTCCCATCATCAGCCGGTGGCTACAACGTCATTTTCCTTGTGCTCGACACGGTTCGCCGCGACCGTTTCTATCGCCCGGACGGTGTTGTAGTGGCTCCGGCGCTGGAGGCGTTTTCCTCGGAGGCGCGCTGGTTCTCGAACGCGTGGGCCACATCGTCCTGGTCACTTCCGTCGCAAGCAACGCTTCTCACCGGGCTCTCACCGTCGGAGCACGGCGCAGATTGGCCGGCGCTTCACATCGCTGACGGTGTCGTTCCTGTCGCAGTGCATCTCGCCGAGCGCGGCATGGTTGCCGCGGCGTTTTCCGGGAATGATTCGTGGGTTGTTCCTGAATACCTGGGCGCGGGTTTCGTTCGCTTTCAGTCGCTGACCATCGACGCAGCGGGTCAACGCAGTATTATCGGCCGCTTCGCCAGGCCACTGCGCAGACTGCTTGGCCGAGATGAACTGTCTGGTGGGCTGCCAGCGGATGTTCTGCTCGACAACGCATTTAATTTTGCCCGCGAACAAGCCGGGCGGCCGTTCTTCATCTACGTCTGCCTGATGGACGTGAACCGCGACTACTATGAGACGGCGCTGGATTCGCCGGCATGGCAGCGGGCTGTGCCGCTCGAAAGGCGTGTAGCGGCGTATGACTCGGCGCTCACTGAAGTTGATCGCGCTTTCGCTTTGTTCATCGGACGGTTGCGCACCAGCGGCCTACTCGATCGGACCGTGCTCGTTGTGACTTCTGACCACGGCGAATCCTTTGGTGCGGGGTATGCTCAGGATCATGACCCGGTTGGGCATGGCACTGGCCTTTACCCTGAGCAGCTGAGGGTGCCGCTGTGGATACGATCACCCGACGGATCGCTTCGGGGTGTCGAGGAGCGACCGGTGTCGCTGGAAGGTGTTGCTGGAACCGCCCTGTTTCTGGCGAGTCAGGCAGATTCCTCGTGGAGGCGGCTCCCGCTCGACACTGCTTCGGTAAGTCCGCCGGTTCATTTTTCCCTTCACTATGGCGACCGTCGTCTGAGCGGTCGCATCGACGGCTCATGGCTGCGGTTGCTGAACTTCCAGCACTCTCCTCCGATCCGGGACAGCGTATCGCTCGTTCCCAGGGATGGCTCGATCGGTCGGTGACCAGTTCACCGGCTTCTCGCGTGGCTCATCGTTTCTCAAGGTTGGCTGCGCTCCTGGCGCTGATCTTTCTCGCGGCCACGTCCGGTTGCTCGGGGGAAGACGCGCCCACTATCACCGAGGACCCATCGACACCTCCGCCACCAGCCACTGGTGTCGCCATTAATGTTGACCCCAGCGTCGAGTACCAGCGGATGACCGGCTGGGAAGCGGTCACCCAAATCGGCGAACTGGAGTGTGATCACAACGCGTTTCTCTTGTATCGCGCGCCATTACTGGATGCTGCGGTGAACGACCTCGGACTCAACCGAGTGCGCCTCCAGCTGCGCAGCGGCCTCGAAAACAACGTGGACTGGTTTGCACAGTACCAGGCTGGCCAGATCGACCGGGCAACGTGGCGCACGCATTGGTTCGAGGCGGTGAACGACAATGCCAACCCGAATGTCCTGAATGCCTCTGGTGTGCATTGGGGGTTTCTGGACTACACGATCGACAACGTTGTCACGCACCTTCGCCAGAGGTTGGCCGCGCGCGGGGAACGGCTCTATGTGAACCTCAACTACGTCGATTTCGGCAATTCACCATTTGAGCATTCAACCAACCCGGCCGAATACGCGGAGTTGGTTGTGGCCGCGTTCCAGCACATCCAGTCGAAATACGGCTGGTCGCCTGACGCGGTGGAGATGATCCTGGAGCCGGACAACACGCCAAACTGGAATGCGGCGACGATCGGACCGGCGATTGTTGCGACGGGGGATCGGCTGGCGGCGGCTGGTTTCCACCCCGCGTTCATCGCGCCGTCCAACTCGGCCATGTCGAGCGCGCTGCTGTTCTTCGACCAGCTCATCACCATGCCCCGCGTGCGCGAATACCTGACGGACCTGTCGTACCACCGGTATGGGGGTGTCACGAGCGCGATTCTCCAGTCCATCGGGGACCGTGCCGTGCAGTATGGAATACGCACAGCGATGCTGGAGCACATTGGCAGTGGATACGAAGACCTGCACGCCGACCTGCTCCAGGGCCGCAATTCAGCCTGGCAGCAATTCGCGCTCGCCTATTGCGGCAGCGACGACAACGGCGGGGTGTACTACATGATCAACCAGTCGAATCCGTCGGCGCCAAGCTTCAGCGAAGGTTCACGCACACGGTTTCTCAAGCAGTATTTCCGTCATGTGCGCCTCGGGGCGATACGCGTGGGCGCCACGAGCGGTGATAATCGATTCAGTCCACTGGCCTTCAGGAACACGGACGGTCGGTTCGTGGTGGTGATCAAGTCCGAGGGTGGCGACACGTTGCAGGTCCGCGGCCTGCCGGCGGGCACGTACGGGATCTACTACGCCGGCCCGTCGGCCTCCGGCGTCTCTCCGGACGTCACGATCGCCGCGCAGCAACCGCTCGCGGTGACCACGCCAAACGGCAACGGGGTCATCACGGTCTACCGGAAGTGATGGCCGCTGCGGGACCACGGTTTGGCGACGGCGGCTGCCAGTGCCGTCAATGCTGCCTGACGACTATCGTTCCGGCACGCCGCCCCGATCCATGATCTCCGAACGCGCCGACGACGCCCCAGGAAGGAGGAACGGCTGACCGCTGAGGCGTTCGTTAGGCGCGGGTCGTGACCCCGAACGAAATGCGCGACCTGGCACGTCCACCCGCGGTGCTCAGCTGGGCGGCCGCGGCCGTGGCTGTTGCCCTGCTGGTTACCGTGTTGCTCGCGCCGGGGTACCGAGCGCCTGACGGGGACCTCTCGGCCGCAGTCGTGTTGCCGATCACCCTGGCGCTGACGTTCGTCGTCGTGACGCGCCTCATGATACTCGCGCCCCGGTCCGTCGGGTGGCTGGCGATATCGCTCCTCGGATGGGGCGCGTCCCTGGCGCTCATCGATGCGCCGCCGGCGGTCGCGTACCAGCATTTCCGCCTGTTCTCGCAGGAGCCGATGCACGACATCGCCCTGGCGGTTTGCGCGATCCAGTTGCTGGCGATCGTGGTCCTTGGCCGCGAAGATGTCAGCGTCATCGCCCAATGGTGCCGTCAGAACTTCCGGCCGGTGATGCTCATTCTCGCCGCTCTCCTCCTGGTCCTGCCGTCGGCCGTTCCTTCCGCGGATCCGAAAGCGTGGTCGCTTGAAATGAACCTGGCGTCGTTGCTCCAGGTGCTGTCGCTCGTGACGATTGTGGCTGCCGCTCGCGCTGTTCCCGAGGCCACGTGGGCGAAGGCGTCTTCGCTCCTCACCCGAGTGCTCGGCAGGGAAGGCGCGGCGGGGCCCGAACGGATCGACGGCTGGGTACTGCGCGTTGCCGTAGTGGTGGTGATCGTGGCTGCGACACTCGCATGGTTCAGCTACGAGGCACATCCACACGTGCCTGACGAGGTGGTGTACCTGTACCAGGCCCGGTACCTCGCCGAAGGCATGTTGACCATGCCGCTGCCGCCCGTGCCCGCCGGATTCAACGTCGACTTGATGCATTACGAGGCGACCCGGTGGTTCTCTCCCGTGCCCCCGGGCTGGCCGATGGTGCTCGCCATTGGCGCCTGGGCTGGCGCTCCGTGGCTCGTGAATCCCGTGCTCGCCGGGATCGCGGTCGTCCTCGCCTACCTGGTCCTCGGCAGGATCACGAACCTTCGCGAGACGCGCCTGACGACACTGCTGTTGGCGTCATCGCCGTGGTTCCTGCTGATGGCGATGAACTTCATGACGCACACGCTAACGCTGGTTCTTGCGCTGGCGTCGGCGCTGGGTGTCGCGATTGCGCGGAAGAACGGATCATGGCTGGCAACGTTCCTGGGTGGACTGGCCGTGGGCGCGGTCGCCCTCGTGCGGCCACTCGAGGGGCTGGTGACGGCGCTGTTGCTGGGCTTCTGGTCGCTCGCGGCGCGCGGGCGCCGTATCCGCCTGGCGCCGAGTGCGGCGCTGGTGGCGGGTACATTGGCGACCGGATTGATGGACCGGCCGTACAACGAAATGCTGACGGGGTCGGCGCGCGTGTATCCCATCATGGCGTATGTCGACAAGTACTACGAACCCGGCTCCAACGACCTCGGCTTCGGTCGCAATCGTGGACTGGGATGGTCCGGCCTCGATCCATTTCCGGGCCACGGCGCCAGGGACGTCGTCGCGAATGCCGCTCTGAATAGCGCCCAGCTGAACGTGGAGCTGCTGGGCTGGCCGGTCGGGGCTGTCGTGCTGATATCGCTGGTGTTCACGTTAGGCGGCGGCCTCCGGCGCCAGGACTGGTGGTTCATCGCCGTCATCGCCGCGGTGGTGGGTGCCCACTCGTTCTACTGGTTCAGCGGCGGTCCTGACTTCGGCGCGCGATACTGGTACCTCGTGATCGTGCCGTGTTGCGCGCTGGTGGCGCGAGCGCTCGGGGTCCTCGATGAAAGACTCACGCCCGCGAGTCGTTCAACGGTCGCTGCCCGAACAGTTGCCCTGTTCCTTATGGCCGCAACGTTGGTCGTGTACGTGCCCTGGCGCGCGATCGGCAAATACCATCACTACCGGGGCATGCGCGCGGACGTGCGGCGTTTGGCGAAGGAACACGAGTTTGGACGCAGCCTCGTACTCGTGCGTGGCAACCGGCATCCAGACTACGCGTCCGCCGCCACATACAACCCGATCGACTTGCACGCCGACGCCCCGGTGTACGGTTGGGATGCGTCGCCAGAGGTCAGGAAGGCATTGCTGGACGCTTACCCGGACCGGACGATCTGGATCATCGACGGCCCGACGCTCACCGGAGGCGCGTATCGAGTGATCGCGGGTCCGCTCACACCGCCACAGGCGCGCGCGACTTCGATTCCGCCGAAGTCCGACGGTCGTTGGGTGCACGACCCGGTGAATCCACCCAAACGTTCCATCGAGCCGTGAGCGCAGCATCGCTATCGGATTTTACGGGGCACCGGTGTGACGACCGAAGCTGACCCTGGCGGGATATATCACGGGTCGCGCGCCTTGGTGCTCGGCGCGAGCGGATTCATTGGCCGCTGGGTAGCGCGCCGCCTCTCCCAGGCACAGGCTACCGTCACCGTCGCGATTCGAGATTTGTCCGCCTACGAGGGGGTCGCGCAGGCCTGGGGAATTCGCGCACAGGCGATCGAGCTCGATTCGCTTGATGCGGCGTCGGTTGAGCGCGCGATCCACGAAACCACACCGGATATCGTTTTCAACCTGGTGGGCTACGGCGTCGATCGTGGTGAAGTGGACACGGACCTCATGTGGCGCATCAACCGCGATCTCGTCAGGCACACCGCAACAGCGCTTTCGCGCACGGTTCCATCGAAAACCTGGTCCGGCGGCAGGCGTTTGGTGCACGTTGGGTCCGCACTGGAGTACGGACTCATGGAGGGCGTGGCAAGGGAAGACCGTCCACCGGTGGCCCACACCGAATACGGTCGCTCGAAACTCGAAGGGACAGCGGTACTCGCGGAGGTCGCGGCAGCGACAGGCTTGAACGCCGTGACCGGCCGGTTGTTCACGGTTTACGGCCCCGGCGAACACCCGGGACGGCTCCTACCAACGATCAGGCGAGCCGCAATTGACGGTACCGTTGTTCGGCTCACCGCGGGCACCCAGTGTCGCGACTTCTCGTATGTGGACGACGTGGCGGAGGGGCTCATCCGGCTCGGAGCATCCTTCGGCGTTCCGGGAGAGGCCATAAATGTTGCCGCTGGCCGCATGACGTCCGTGAGGGACTTTGCGCAGACCGCGGCGCAGGTGCTTCACCTGCCGGGGGACCGACTCCAATTCGGTGCCGAGGAGGTACGCCCGGATGAGATGCGGATCAGCGGCGTGGCGGTGGACCGGTTGAAGGCCCGTACAGGGTGGGAAATGGCCGCTGGGCTGGAAAACGGCCTTAGCCGGGCGGCCAGATTCGAGGACGAACTGGCAGGGGACTTGCCTCAGCAGTCCTGAGATCGCCTTTCCCGCAACTTGCTACGATCCTTAAGCTTGTTCGTCTGCCCTGAATGGTCAGGCTCCCTGGAGAAGCCGGATTGAGGATGCAAATGGCTGCACCCACTGCCGGGCCACCAACGGTCAGTCCGGGGGGCGACACACCCCGGTTGTCCCTGGTGATGCCGTGCTACAACGAGGAGGCTATTGTCGCCCAGACGGTGCGGCGACTCCTGCAGGAGTTCGAGCGCGCCGAAATCCCGGTCGAGATCTTCACGGTCGACAACGGGTCCCGCGACGGCACGCTGGGCATTCTCCACGGCCTGGCAGAACGGTACCCTGGAGCGGTCGTGGTAATCCGTGTGCTGGAGAACATCGGCTACGGGAACGGCGTGCTGAATGGCTT